>NZ_JADZBI010000108.1 GCF_020852195.1 Hyphomicrobium sp.
ACGAGCTGCGCTACGATCAGAACGGGAACGAGATCTCGGACTTCGTGCTCAACAAGCCCGCCTACCGCAAGGCCGAGATCCTCGTCGCCGGCGAGAACTTCGGATGCGGCTCCTCGCGAGAGCATGCCCCATGGGCGCTGCTCGACTTCGGGTTCCGCTGCGTCATCGCCCCGGATTTCGCCGACATCTTCTACAACAACTGCTTCCAGAACGGCATCCTGGCCATCAAGCTGCCGCAGGAGCAGGTCGACAAGCTCATGGACGATGCCAACCGCGGCGCCAACGCGACGCTCTCCATCGACCTCGAGGCACAGGAGATCCGCGGTCCCGACGGCGGCGTGATCCGCTTCGAGATCGATCCGTTTCGCAAGCACTGCCTGCTCAACGGATTGGACAACATCGGGCTCACGCTCGAGAAAGAGAAAGCGATCACGGATTTCGAAGGTCGCGATGCGGTTGCGCGGCCGTGGGCATGAGCGTGTCCCCGCTCCGCGTGCGCCCGTCGCACCACACCCGGGCGTAATCGCGCCCCCTCGGATTGCGACGGGGGCGGCGAATATGTTAGTGCCGGACTGGTTCATCCAGCAGGAAGGCCCATGCGAGCCAGATGGTTCTCTGCCGCATTGTCGGCGCTGACATTTCTCTTCGGCGGGACCGCCTTGGCCCGGGGTCCGGCGCTGGTGTTCGATCCCTCGGACGGCAAGGTGCTCTACGCCGAGGATGCGGATGACCACTGGCATCCCGCGTCGCTCACCAAGATCATGACCGCCTACGTGACGTTCGATGCCATCAAGAGTGGCAAGCTCACGCTCGAGCAGCGCATCCCCTACAGCGAGCGCGCCCAGAGCCAGCCGCCGAGCAAGCTCGGGCTGCACGTGGGGGCCAACCTCACCGTCGACCAGGCGCTCAAGGCGCTGATCATCAAGTCCGCCAACGACGTGGCGGTGATGCTCGCCGAGGCCATCGACGGCTCGCAGCCGGAGTTCGTGGCGCGCATGAACCGCACAGCGCAGCGCCTCGGCATGACCCGCACCATATTCGTCAACCCGAACGGACTGCCGGCGCCCGAGCAGGTGACCACGGCGCGCGACCTAGCCAAGCTCGCGCGGGCGACGATCAAGGACCATCCGGAGCACCTGCCCTACTGGTCCATGTTCAACGCCAAGATCGGCAAGATCCTGATCGGGTCGCACAACGGCCTCCTGCGCTCGTTCCAGGGCGCGGACGGCATGAAGACCGGCTTCATCTGCGATTCTGGATTCAACGTGGTGGCCAGCGCCACGCGCGACGGGCGCCAGATCATGGCCGTCGTGCTCGGCGAGGCGACGGGCGGGCAACGGACGATCCGAGCGGCGAGCCTGCTCGAGCACGGCTTCCAGAGCTACGACTGGAAGCTGTTGTTCAATCACACGGCGAGCCTCGATACGATGCCGATCGCCAGTGACGCGCGCCCCGTGACCAGCGTGCGCAAGACGGTGCTGTCGTTCGAATGCGGCACGGCGCGGCGCAAGTCGCCCGCCAAGAAGAAGATCATCAAGAAGAAAAAGACCCGCGCGACCGAGGCAAGCCTTGAGCAGTCGGTGGGCGGCGCGGAGGTCACGACCAGCAAGGTCTCGGCCGGGCAGGCCAACGCCCCGAACTGAGGGTAGATCGCACTGTTTCCGGCTGGGACAGTCGGCGGCTCCCATCCGCTCGGGCCTGCAGAAAATGGGACGATCGGCTCCCGCGCGTGCCCTGGCCTCCGAAAAAGCCCAGGAAAATCATGGGCTCCGGCCTTTGTTTCCCTCCCGTCGCTCTGGCGCCGATCTTGCTCCTCTGGTCCCGCAGCCGGATTTCCAGAGGATCAGATGCCCCGCGCCCCCAAGTCCCAGACCGTGTCCACGCCCGAGGATGCCGAGCTGATGGCGGTCGTACTCGAAGGCCGCCACGGCGTGCTTGCGGCCGAGGTCGCGGATTTCTTCGCACTTTTGCATCATCAGCTCGGCGACGACGGCCGTTCGCGGGCCTGGGGCGGCGTCGCCAAGACCGTGCGCCAGCGCGCGCACGACCGGATGGGCATCGCCTAAGCAACCGTTCCCCACAAGTATCCGCCCACGCGGCTGACCGCGTGCGGCAGGCGGCTCGCGCCCGAGGCGAGCCGAGGCGCGAATACGTGCGCCGAATATTGCCGCCCGGCCCTCGCCGTGCGAGACTCGCAACCTTATGTCAGAAGGGCGGAGGCGGCGGCACAAACGGTGCGTTTCGCCTGCTTCCGGGTCGCGTTCCGGCCGCTGTTCGGCTATGTACACCCGCGACTGTTGATGGCTCAGCCCCTCGACGAGGAGCCGGGCGAAAGGACTTCGGAAATGTCGTCGATCGCGCTGCCCCTGCCGGATCCGGACATCGTCACGCAACGGGACCAGATCGTGCGCGACCTGGTGGCGATCTGCGGCGCCGATGCGGTGATCTCCGACGAGGACGGGCGCCGCGCATTCGAGACCGATGCGCTGACCGCCTATCGGCGCATGCCACTCGCCGTAGTGCTGCCCACCTCGACCGAGGACGTCGCGGCCGTCCTGAAATACGCCAAGGCAAACCGCATCCGGATCATGCCGCGGGGCGCGGGAACGTCGCTTTGCGGCGGCGCGCTGCCGCTCGAGGACGCCATCGTGGTCGGCATTTCGAAGATGAACCGCGTGCTCGAGATCGACTTCCACGACCGGTTCGCGCGGGTCGAGGCCGGGATCACCAACCTTGCCATCTCGGCCACCGTGGCGCCGGAGGGATTCTTCTATGCGCCGGATCCCTCGAGCCAGCTCGCCTGCACGCTGGCCGGCAACCTGGCCATGAATTCGGGCGGCGCCCATTGCCTCAAGTACGGCGTCACGACGAACAACGTGCTAGGCGTCAAGATGGTGACGATGGACGGCGAGATCCTCGAGATCGGTGGCGCGCACCTCGATTCCGAAGGCTACGACCTCCTGGCGCTGATCGTCGGCTCGGAAGGGCAGTTCGGCATCATCACGGAGGCGACAGTGCGCATCCTGCGCGCGGCGGAGGGCGCCCGGCCGATGATGATCGGCTTCGAATCCTCCGCCAAGGCCGGTATCTGCGTAGCCCGCATCATCGCCTCCGGCATCATCCCCGTGGCCATCGAGTTCATGGACAAGCCCGCCATCGAGGTCTGCGAGGCCTTCGCCAAGGCGGGCTATCCGACCAACGTGGACGCGCTGCTGATCATCGAGGTCGAAGGGTCAGAGCAGGAGATCGCCGACCGGCTCGCCTACATCGCCAGCATCGCCCATGAGCTCAATCCGCTGGCGCTCGTGGTCAGCGCCTCGGAGGAGCAGAGCGCCAAGATCTGGAAGGGCCGCAAGTCGGCGTTCGGCGCCCTCGGACGCATCGCGGACTACTACTGCATGGACGGCACCATCCCGCTCGCCCACCTGCCGCACGTGCTCGAGCAGATCACGGAGATCTGCAGCCGCTACGGTCTCGGCGTGGCCAACATCTTCCACGCCGGCGACGGAAACCTGCACCCGCTCGTCATGTACGATGCGAACAAGCCCGGCGACAACGACAAGGCCGAGGCCGCGGGTGCGGAGATCCTGACGCTTTGCGTCTCGGTCGGCGGATGCCTCAGCGGCGAGCATGGCATCGGCATCGAGAAGCGCGACCTCATGCGGGCGCAGTTCACGGACGAGGACCTGGCCGTGCAGCTCCGGATCAAATCCGTGTTCGATCCCGATTGGCTGTTGAACTGCGGACAGGTGTTTCCGCTGGATGCGGTCGAGGCGGCCATGGCGGAGGCCGCGGCCGCGCCGCCGGAGGCGGCTGAGCCCGGCCCGGCCGAGGCGGCGTGATGAACGACATCATGCGGCCCGCGACCGAGTGGGAGCTCAAGAGCATGATCATGGCGCTCGCCGAGCGCGCGATCCCGGTCGAGATCCTGGGTGCCGGCTCGAAACGCGGCATCGGCCGGCCGGTGATGGCGCCGGTGGCCCTGACCACGGGCGCCATGCGCGGCATCTCCCTCTATGAGCCCGCCGAGCTCGTGATGAGCGCGCGGGCCGGGACTCCGCTCTCGCAGATCGAGGTCGAGCTCGCCTCGCACGGGCAAATGCTGCCCTTCGAGCCCGTCGACCTTGGCCCGGCGCTTGGGACCGACGCCGGACTACAGACCATCGGCGCGGTGTTTGCGGCTAACCTCTCGGGCTCGCGCCGCATCGCAGCCGGTGCCGCGCGCGACTACCTGCTCGGCGTCAGGGGCGTCAACGGGCGCGCGGAGATCTTCAAGTCCGGCGGGCGGGTGATGAAGAACGTCACCGGCTACGACGTGGCACGCGGGCTCGCCGGAAGCTGGGGCACGCTCGCGGTGCTCTCCGAGGTGACGTTCAAGGTGCTGCCGCTGCCGGACGACGTCGCGACACTCGTCTACCCGGACCTCACGGATGATCTCGCCATCGAGCTCATGAGCACGGCCATGACGCAGCCCTACGAGGTGTCCGGCACCGCGCATCTCTCGCCCACGCTGGTTCGGCGCCTCAGGCACAAGGGGCTTTCCAAGGAGACGCGCTCGCTGACGGCGATCCGGCTCGAGAACTTCACGCGCTCCATCACCTACCGCAAGCAGAAGCTCAGGGAGCTGCTCGCCGCCTACGGCGCGCCGCTCGAGCTCGAGCTCGAAAGCTCTCTCGAGTTTTGGAGCGAGGTACGGCGCCTGTCGTTCTTCCCGGCGAACGGCACGCACCTCTGGCGCATCTCGACGACGCCGAGCACAGCGGCAGCCCTTGTCTCCGCCGTGCGGCGGCATATGCGCGTCGAGGCATTCTACGACTGGTCGGGCGGGCTCGTCTGGCTCGAGACGCCAGCCTCTGCGGATGCCGGGAGCGCCGACATCCGCCGCGCCGTCGCGACGCACGGCGGCCACGCCATGCTGATCCGTGCCGACGAGGCCGTGCGCCGGACGGTCGAGGTGTTCCAGCCGCTCGGCCCGGCGGTGGACCGGATCACGCGCGGCATCAAGACGGCATTCGACCCCATGCGCCTGCTCAATCCCGGGCGGATGTACGCTACACTGTGAGAGTGACGCTTCGAAAAGGCCATTGATGCAGACCAACTTTGCACCCGAGCAGCTTTCGAATCCGCGCCTCGCCGAGGCCGACCGGATCCTGAAGCGCTGCGTGCATTGCGGGCTCTGCACGGCGGTGTGCTCGACCTACGTGGTGCTCGGCGACGAGCGGGACAGCCCGCGCGGGCGCATCTACCTCATCAAGGACATGCTGGAGCGCGGGACCGAGCACGCCCCGACACAGCAGGTGCGCCATCATATCGACCGCTGCCTCACCTGCCTCTCGTGCATGACAACGTGCCCGAGCGGCGTCGACTACCTGCACCTCGTCGACGTGGCGCGGGCGGAGATCGAGGAGCGCACCACCCGCAGTTTCAAGGACCGCGCGTTGCGGCGCCTGCTCGCCTTCGTCATTCCTTATCCGCGGCGCTTCCGCCTCGCGCTCAAGGCCGTACCGCTGGTCCGGCCGCTGGTGCCGCTGCTCGAACGCATCGGACTCAAGGAGGTGGCGGCCATGCTGTCGCTGGCGCCGCCGTCGATTGTCACGCGCGAGGCGCGCTTCGGCGGCGCCGGCACGGCGGTGACGCACAGCGAGCGGCGTGCGCGGGTGATCCTCGCGACGGGGTGTGCGCAGCAGGTGCTGCGGCCCGACATCAACGACGCCACCATCCGGCTTTTGGCGCGGCGCGGCGTCGACGTCGTGGTCGCGCACGGGGCCGGCTGCTGCGGCGCCATCGTCCAGCACATGGGCCAGGAGGAGGAGGCCAAGAGGCACGCGCAACGCAACATCGATGCCTGGTCGAAGGAGATCGGCCGCGGGCAGATCGACGCCATCATCGTCAACGCCTCGGGCTGCGGCACGACCGTCAAGGACTACGGCCACATGCTGAGGGGCGATTCCGCCTACGCCGAGCGGGCGGAGCGGGTGTCGAGCCTCACCAAGGACGTGTCAGAGTTCCTACACGACTATCAGCTCGGCGCGCCGGAGCGCTGGAGCTCGGTGCGCGTCGCCTATCATTCAGCATGCTCGCTGCAGCACGGGCAGCGCATCCACGACGAGCCGCGCGCACTCCTGAAGCAGGCGGGCTTCGCCGTGGTGGACGTGCCGGAAGGCCACATCTGCTGCGGCTCGGCCGGAACCTACAACATCCTGCAACCGGAGATCGCAAACCAGCTCAAGAAGCGCAAGGCGGACAACATCCGCTCGACGCGCGCGGACGTGGTCGCAGCCGGAAACATCGGCTGCATCACGCAGCTCGCGGGCGGCCTCGACATCCCGTTGGTGCATACGGTCGAGCTTCTGGATTGGGCCTACGGCGGCCCGACGCCGGCTGGCCTCGAGCACCTCACCCCGTTCGTGACCGACGTGCCGAAGCCACGGCGGCAGATCGAAGACTATATTGAGACCTGATCTTGAATTCATTGCCATGCGCGCGACACCGTGCACACCTAAATGACCGTCCGCATGAGCGAAATGGATAGTGATCACAGCGCGCTCGCCCGGTGCGACCTGCGCGGCAACAGCGGCCCGTTCGACATCATCGGAGACGTGCACGGCTGCGCGGCCGAGCTTGAGGCCCTGCTCGCACGCCTCGGCTATGATGTGAGGTGGAGCGGAGCCCCGGGGACCGCGCGCGTCGACGTCATACCGCCCGCCGGGCGGCGGGCCGTGTTTGTCGGAGACCTCGTCGACCGCGGCCCGCGCTCGCCCGACGTGCTGCGCATCGTCATGGGCATGATGGAATCGGGCGCGGCCTTGGCGGTGCCCGGCAATCACGACGTGAAGTTCCAGCGCTGGCTGGACGGCAAGGACGTCAAGCCGAGCCATGGCCTCGACCGCACCATCGTGCAATTCGGGCCGGAGCCGAAAGCGTTCCGGGCGGCCGTGCGCGCCTTCTTCAACAGCCTGCCGATCTACCTGTGGCTCGACGGCGGTGCGCTGGCCGTGGCGCACGCCGGGATCAAGGAGGAGATGCTGGGCCGCTTCTCGGGGGAAGTGCGCCGCTTCTGCCTCTACGGCGAGACCTCGGGCGAGACGGACAAATTCGGGCTGCCGATCCGCTATCACTGGGCGGCCGAGTATCGTGGGAGCACGTCGATCGTCTACGGCCATACGCCGGTGCCGGACGCGGACTGGGTCAACAGGACCATATGCCTTGATACCGGCTGCTGCTTCGGCGGCAAGCTCACCGCTCTGCGCTGGCCCGAACGGGACGTCGTGACCGTCCCGGCGGCGGACATCTACACGATGCCCGTACGTCCGTTCGGCCACCCCCCGCCACGCCCCGGCGCGATGCTGTAGCGGCCTCAATCTATCCAAACTGCTTCGAAGCGTTCTGCCGCTTTGTCGACCGGCTTTCGGCAGGCCAGGGGGTCGGCGATGCGGCAGCGTATCTGGATCCCGGCATCCGCCGGGATGACGTTTCTTTTATGGGGCGCGGTCGCCCAAACTCCAACGTCACTCCGGCGCAGGCCGGAGTCCAGATACATCGAAGATTAGCACGTGCGGTTCCGTCGGAAAGCCGTCGGCGGGGCCGCTCAGTTCGTGGACGCTTTGGCGGTGGCGTCCTTGGTCTTCTCGGGCTTCGGCGGCTCCGGCGCCGCGGTTCTCACCGTCATGTCGTTCTCGGGCGCCGCGTTCTTGCTCTTGTCGACAATCACGGCGGGCTCGGTCGGCGGCACGTTGCCACCCGCCGCGAGCACGGTCCTGCAGTCGGCCGGCAGGTCGGCAAGTGTCAGCTCAGGCTTCTTGGGCGTCGGCTTCGCAGGTTTTGTCGGAGGCTTGGCGGCGACCGGCGGCTGCTTCGGCTTCGGCGCCACACGCTTCAGCCAGTCTGTCAGTTCCGCGCCGCACCCGTCGCCGCCCGGAACCGACGGCTGACTCTGGCAATTCGACGAGCCCGACGGGCAGCCGATGCGAACGTGGAAGTGATAGTAGTGGCCGAAGTAGGGGCGCACCTTGCTGAGCCATGCGCGGTCGGTGCCGGCGGCCTCGCACAGCGCCTTCTTGAGCGCCGGATGCACGAGGATGCGCTCGACCTTAGAATAGGACGCGGCGCGCTTGATCAGCTTCACCTGACCTTCGCCCCAGGCCTTGGGATCGACCTCGCCGGCGTTCTTCAGCATCGATACGGCCGACATGTCCTCGCGCTCGCGTCGCGTCAGCTTGCGGTCGGGCATGGGCGTGAGCCAGATGTCGGCATCGAGGCCGACCTGATGGCTGGCGTGCCCGGAGATCATCGGGCCGCCGCGCGGCTGGGACATGTCACCGACAAGGAGACCCGGCCATTCCTTGGCCTTGGTGGTCTCGCGCGCCAGACGCTCGACCAGCGCCACGAGGTCGGGGTGCCCCCAGTTGCGGTTGCGCGAGAGGCGCATGACCTGCCAGCCCGGGCCGTCCACGGCGATGGGCTTGCCACCCGCGAGGCAGCCCTTCGAATACCAGCCGACGGCGCGGGCGGCGAGCGGAGCACCCGACTTGACGGTGCCGAAGAGCTGCTTGGCGGTCAGCACCGGCTTCTTCGGCTTGTCGTTGTCCTTCTCTTTGTCCTTGCCGGCCTTCTTGTCCGCCTTCTCGGCAGGCTCCGCTTTCGCAGGGGTCGCGTCTTTGGCCTTGGCAGGCGCGGCCGGAGCGGGGTCTGCAGCCTTGGCGGTTTGCGCATCCGCCGGGCGCTCCGCGGGCTTGGGGAGAGGCGGCACGAGCGCCTCTTTCTCGGCCTGCTTCGCGGCGGCCTCGGCGGCCGCCGTCGCCGGCCCGTGCCACGTGCGGCCGGGCTCCTCCGCGCCAGCGAGCGGCGTATCCTCGGCCGCGGCCGAGCCGGACAACATCGCGAGCGGCACCAGCAGCCGGGCAAAGGCCTTGCACGTATCGATGCGTCGGGTGATTGCCATGAAACCCCGCAGCAAATCAGTTGGCGCATCTTACCGCAGGGCGGGGCCAAATTGCGACCCCGGGCCGGATCGCCCCGGAACCGGGTTCAATTGTGCGCTAAAGGAACGTTATGACGGCTTTTCTGACCGAAGGACCGGCGGACGCGGACACCACCCTCCTGCTCGCGCCGGGGGCCGGAGCCCCGAAGACGAGCCCCTGGATGGGCCGCGCCTCGGCGCTGCTGGCCGAGGCCGGGCTCCGCGTCGCACGCTTCGATTTCGCGTACATGGCGGCCCGGCAGAAGAGCGGCACCCGCCGGCCGCCGCCAAGGGCGGAGGCGCTCGTTGCGGAGTATGAGGCGGCGGTCGATGCGCTTTCGGCCGGTAGGCCAGCCGGGCAACGGCTTGTCATCGGCGGTAAGTCGCTCGGCGGGCGCGTGGCTAGCCTTGCGGCGCAGGCGCTGTTCGAACGGGGTCGGATCGCCGGTCTCGTGTGCCTCGGCTATCCCTTCCATCCGCCGAACAGGCCCGAGCAGCTTCGCACCAGGCATCTCACGACTCTCACCTGCCCGACGCTGATCGTGCAGGGCGAGCGCGACCCGTTCGGCGGGCCGCCGGAGGTGTCAGGCTACGGCCTCTCGCCGGCCATTGCCGTGCATTGGGCGACGTATGGCGACCACGACCTCGCGCCGCGGCGGAGTTCGGGCGCAACGCTCGAAGGTAACCTCGCAGAGGCTGTAGGCGCGATCGTGCGGTTCGTGGATGCGCTGGCCTGAGAGGCTTTCCCGTCATCGCGCAGCCAAGGAGCCGAGGCGAATGCTACCGCCGCTTGCCGCGCGCTCCCCACAGGTCCGGCCGCCGCTCGCGCGTGAGTTGCTCGGCCTCCGCGCGCCGCCACGCCGCGATCTTCTTGTGGTCGCCCGACAGCAGCACCTCGGGCGTGGGTCGCCCTTCCCAGTCGCGCGGCTTCGTGTACTGTGGATATTCGAGCAGCCCATCCTCGAAGCTCTCGTGGGCAAGGCTCTCCTCGGCACCGAGCACGCCCGGGATCAGCCGCACGCAGGCATCGAGCAGAACCATGGCCGCAAGCTCTCCGCCCGAGAGCACGTAGTCACCGATGGAGACCTCCGTCACGCCGCGTCCCACGATCACGCGCTCGTCGATACCCTCGAAGCGACCGGCAAGGATCATCGCACCCGGCCCCTCGCTGAGCATACGCACGCGCGCCTGCGTCAGCGGCACACCGCGCGGCGACATGTAGAGGAGGGGAAGATCGGCGTCCGTCTCACGCGCGCGATCGATCGCGGCCGCGAGCACGTCCGCCCGCATGACCATGCCCGCTCCACCCCCGGCCGGCGTGTCGTCGACCGCCCGATGACGCCCGATTCCGAAGTCCCGGATCTGATGCAGCGTGAGCGACCAAAGACCCGCCGAAAGCGCCTGGCCGATAAGCGAGACGCCGAGCGGCCCCGGAAACATCTCGGGAAAGAGGGTGAGCACCGACGCACGCCAAGGCAGGCGGCCCGTGCCGGTTGGAATATGCGCCATATGAGCTTCGAGCCTGGAGGTTTGTCACCGAATGTAGTGCAACCTCCACGTACGGCGCACGCGCAATCGCGCGCCGTGATGAACGGCACTCCGCCTGGACGCTCCACGTGAATCACGCGAGAGGCCGTGGCACAGGGCAGGATCAGAAGCGCGGCACGGCGGGAGGCTGCACGCAGTCGCCGATCAGGGCGCAAAGTCCCCGGAGGCCCCGGCTCACCCAGCCCACGAAGTACCCCTGCCATTCATCGGCAAGGGCATCGAAATGATCCTCGAGCTTGTAGAGCAGCTTGGACATCGCCCCACCTCTACTCTCATGGTAAGGTCGCCCGCGTGAACAAACTGTAAAAAGCAAATTGGGCTGGGGCAGGGCGGCAGCAAGGACGAATCCGGGCCAATTTCGGGCCTAGACCATGATTGCTTCGGACCCTATCAGTCCGAAGCGTGAATCATCGGTCTCATAAAAAGGCTGGAGCGCGATCCCGATTCAATCAAAGCTGATCGCGCTCTAGACGCCCTCCACCACCGTGATGTCGATGGTCCCGGCGCCGGCCCGCAGTGCCTTGGCCTCCGCATATTCCGGGCTCGTGGCATAGCCGAGCGCGTGCTCATAGCTCGGGAACTCGAGCACCACGTTCCGCTGTGTGCCGTTGCCTTCCATGATCTGGCACTTGCCGCCGCGTACGATGGGGCGCCCCTCGAACTTGTCGAGCGCGATCTTCGATTTCGCAACATACTGGCCCCACTTCTCGGGATCCGTCACGGTGGCGTGCGCGATCACGTAACCCTTGGGCATGGATGTCTTCTCCCCGGTTCTTTCAGCGATTGTCTAATGCGGCCCTGACGGATTGGTCGCGGTCCTGGCCAACGCATCGGCGATGTGGTGCACGAACGTCTCGGCCGCAAGCTTGGGATCGTCCGCCTGCGTGATCGGCCGCCCGACCACGATGTGGTTCGCCCCCGCCGCGATCGCATGGTCCGGCGTCATGACGCGCTCCTGGTCGTCCGTGGTGCCGCCGGGCAGTCGGATGCCGGGCGTGACGATCAGGAAGTCCGGCCCCGTCGCGGCGCGGATGCGCGCCGCCTCCTGCCCCGAGGCGATCACCCCGTCGAAACCGGCCATGCGGGCGAGTTCCGCGCGCCGGAGCACGAGGTCCGCGGGCGCCAGAGACGAGCCCTGCTCGCGCAGATCCTCGGCCGAAAGATTGGTCAGCACCGTCACCGCGAGCAGCTTGACCTTGCTCCCGGCGCGCCCGGAAACGGCGGCTCGCAGCGTCTTGAGGTCATGGCCGTGCACGGTGAGGAACGTGACGTCGAGCTCCGTGGCGTTGGCGACCGCGCGCTCGACGGTGTTGCCGATGTCGAGCAGCTTCATGTCCAGGAACACGCGCTTGCCCTGGCGCCGGAGGTCGCGCGCGAGATCGAGCCCGCCCGCAAACAGCAGCTCGAGGCCCACCTTGTAGAACGACACCGCCTCGCCGAGCGTGGAGACGAGCAGGCGCGCCTGCTCGATGGTCGGCATATCGAGGGCGACGATCAGGCGATCGCGGGCCGCGGCGGTCATGGAGAGCCGTGCAGCACATGCGCGGCGCGCGCGAGCTTCTGGATCAGCTTCTTGAACGTCTCCTGGCTGTCCTTGTTCTTGAGATGGCCATTGTCCTCGAATGCGTCTGCCGCCTTAGGCACCGCGAACTGATCGGGCAACACCAGCGCGCCGAGCCCGAGCTCGAGCACGGTCCTGACCGTGTTGACGCCGCGCAAGCCGCCCATGCCGCCTGGCGACGCCGAGCCGAGCGCGAACACGCGCGTCTTGTAGACGGCGAGCGGCTCCTCGCCCTCCACGCGCACGCGGCTCACCCAGTCGAGGGTGTTCTTGAGCAGCGGCGTGATGGAGGCGTTATACTCCGGGCAGGCGATGAAGATGCCCGTGTGCACCTTCATCAGCGCCTCGAACTTCTTGGCGTTCTCGGGGATGCCTTCGAGCGCCTGCAGGTCGGCGTCGTAGAGCGGCATCGGATAGTCGCCGATATCGGCGAACGTCGCGGCAAGCCCGTTGGCTTCCGCGATCTCCACGCCGAGCCGGGCGAGCCGCTTGTTGTAGGAGGCATCCCGCGCGCTGCCGGCGAAGAAGAGGAGCTTGGTCGAGGAAAGGCTCATGCGTCCTCCATGGTCATGGGGCCGGAAACCAAAAGGTCAGCCGTTCTTGTTGTCGAAAAAATCCTTCACGCGCGCGAAGAAGCCGGCGCTCTCGGGGCTGGTCTCCTTGTGGCTCTCGCGCTCGAACTCCTCGAGCAGCTCGCGCTGGCGCCGCGTGAGGCTCTTCGGCGTCTCGACGTCGACCTGGATGTACATGTCGCCGACCGACTTGGAGCGCAGAACCGGCATGCCCTTGCCCTTGAGGCGGAACTGCTTGCCGCTCTCGGTCCCCTCCGGAATCTTGACCCTGCTCATCGTGCCCTCGAGCGTCGGCACCTCGATCTGCCCGCCGAGCGCCGCCGTCGTCATCGAGATCGGCACCTTGCAGAACACGTCCGCCCCGTCGCGCTGGAAGAACGAGTGCGGCTTGATGGAGAGGAAGATGTAGAGGTCGCCCGGCGGCCCGCCGCGCAACCCCGCCTCGCCGTCGCCGACGAGGCGCACCTTGGTGCCGTCCTCGACGCCGGCCGGAATGTTGACCTGGAGCGTCCGCTCCTTCATGACGCGCCCCGCGCCCGAGCAGGCCGGACACGGATCGTCGATCACCTCGCCGCGGCCGACGCAGGTAGGGCACGTCCGCTCGATGGTGAAGAAGCCCTGGCTGGCGCGCACCTTGCCCATGCCGCCGCAGGTCGGGCAGGTGGAGGGCTTGGTCCCGGCCTTGGCGCCGGTCCCGGAGCATGTTTCACATGCGACACTCGTCGGCACGCGGATTTCCGCGGCCTTGCCCGTGAACGCCTCCTCGAGCGTGATCTCCATATTGTAGCGCAAATCAGCGCCGCGCTCACGCGAGGTGCCGCGGCGCTGGCCGCCGCGCCGCCCGCCCATGAACTCGCCGAACAGGTCGTCGAAGATGTCCGACATGGAGGAGGCGAAGTCCGGGCCGAAGCCGCCGCCCGGATGGCCCCGCCCGCCCATGCCGTGGTCGAAGGCGGCATGGCCGAACTTGTCGTAGGCGGCCCGCTTCTGCGGGTCCTTGAGCGCCTCATAGGCTTCGTTGAGATCCTTGAACCGCTGCTCGGCGTCCTTGTCGCCGGGATTGCGGTCGGGATGGTATTCCTTGGCGAGCCTGCGGAAGGCGGATTTGAGATCCTGCTCGCTCGCCGTGCGCGGAACACCGAGGATGTCGTAGTAGTCGCGTTTGGCCATGGGGAGGCATTCTATCCGGCGGGCCGAGACGGGAAGCAAGCACTATCGCGGAGGAGCTGGCATTAGCCTTTCCGCCCGGCGGCACCCGCATCAAAAAACCTCTCCCCGATCATACGGAGCAAAGTCCGCATGCAATCGGGGAGAGGATCCCGGAGCGGGGGGTCAGCCCGCCTTCTTCTTGTCGTCCTTGACCTCCTCGAAGTCGGCGTCGACGACGTTGTCGTCCGCGCTCTTCTCGGAGGATGCTTCGCCGGCGTCATCGCCGCCCTTGGCGCTGTAGACGGCCTCGCCGATCTTCATCGCCACCTGAGCGAGCGACGTGGTCGCGGACTTGATGCGCTCGGCGTCGTCGGAGGCGATCGCCTCCTTGGCAGCCTCGATGGCCTTCTCGACATCGCCCTTGACGGCCGCCACCGCCGGGTTGGACCCGTTCTCGGTGAGCTCCTTCTCCGTCGCATGGACAAGCGCCTCGGCCTGGTTCTTGGCCTCGACCAGCTCGCGCTTCTTCTTGTCCTCGGCCGCGTGCGCCTCGGCGTCCTTCACCATGCGCTCGATCTCGGCGTCCGAAAGGCCGCCCGAAGCCTGGATGCGGATATTCTGCTCCTTGCCGGTAGCCTTGTCTTTCGCCGTGACGTGGACGATGCCGTTGGCGTC
>NZ_JADZBI010000109.1 GCF_020852195.1 Hyphomicrobium sp.
AGGGGAGCCCACGGCCGCAAGCTCGCAAATCCCGTAATCGAGAATACCTATACGATGGGCACGCTCAAGGGAGAGCCCGCGCCGCCGCTCGTGAAGCTCACGGACGTCTTCAAGCGTCTCGAGTTCACACACGGACACAACGTGCTCCTTTTCACCCCGATCATGCGGCTGGCCAGCATCAGTCCGCGCATCCGGCCGTATATCGGCATCGGTGCGGGCTTCGCCCTGCCGCACGTCGAGGTGTGGTTTCCCGGAGGAAGCACGGAGGTGCGGACCAACGAGTACCAGTATGCGGGACCGGCCGCGCAGGTGCTGGCGGGGTTCGAGATCACGACTGGAAAGATGGCCTACTTCATCGAATACAAGTTCACACTCGCCTGGATCTCCGCCGCGCTCACCGGCGATCAGTCCTGGCGCAACTTCGATATGCCGGGGGACCTATTTCGACAGGCGCGCCGGTGGTGGCGCGGCGAGGAGCCCAAGATTGGACGGATCAGCACAACGCTCGTGGCCCATCAAATTGTCGTCGGTGCAGGCTACTGGCTAAAGCGAGCGCCAGCCACACACTAGACAGAGCCCGAGGCGATCATCGTCTAAGCGGGTGGCCCTGCGGAAGCGGCCGCTTCGCACCACCGCAGGACCTCATCCCGGTAATGGGGAAGGAGCAGCGGCTCGCCGCCGACGAAGTGGGTCCACGCGTCCAGATGCATCCGTTTCAATCCAACCAGGACCGGCACGTCCAGGACGACCGCATTCTCGATCATGGACCGGAAGCCGGCTCCCTCGGTCTCACGCTTGCCGAAGCGGTTGATGACGACAAGCCGCGTGTCGGGATCGAGGGCCGAGGCCGCGAGGCCGGCGGAGTCCTCAAGTGCCTCCGTGTCGAGGCGGCATCCCGAAGCGGATGGGCCGAGACGATCCGTGGTCTCGATGCACGCGCCCGTAGCAAGATCCTCGAGCATCATCTCGCATCGGCTCTTGCGGGGCGCGCCCAAGGCTTGCACGACGCCGGCGAGCTTCCAGCCGCTCCCCCGCAATTGATAGGCGACGTCAGCCAGGAGCGCATCCACCGTCGCACCCTGGTCACCTTCGTACAGGACTGCCGCGATATGCATTGCTTATCTCCGCGCCGTTCATGCGGCCCCGGAAGTGGAGCAGGCGCACAGGCGGTCGGCGTTGACCTGGGTTAAGCCATATGCGCTCTGCGGCAGCCTTCAGAAATTGATAAGTCCGCCAACGCTTACGAAATCGGCGTCATCGAGATCGGTGGTTGCGGGTGCGAGAGCCGGTCCGCTGAGCTCAGCCTCATAGTGCTTGAGCTTGATATAGACCGTCATCGCCGCCGCGTCGATCTCCTGGGCAATGCCGCCGCCGAAACGGTCGAACGTGCTCGACGTCGCACCGAGCGCAAGCGCGCCCGGGCCGAGCTGGTCGCTGTAGCGGGCAAAGTCGCCATAGACGATGGTGGCACCGAGCGATGTCCAGGCGCGGCGAATGCCAGCCTTGACATACCAGTGCTCGCCGTTCTCGGCGCGCCTCCCGTTCAGGAGCAGCGTGTCGTTGTTGTCCTCATGCCCGTAGGCGGCATGGACGAAAAACCCGGTCGCGAGGTGCTGCGCATAGCCCCCGACCTGGAAGAATTGGGTGTCCTTTTGACTCGACACGGCCGCGCCTGTCGTGGCCTCGTCGTGCATCTCCGAGTAGCCGATGCCAAGAGCGAGCTTGAAGCCTGCGACCTCGCCGGCGTAGCGGCCAGCAACCTCCCAGAAGTCGTCCTCGCCCCAAGAGGCGGAGACGGACAGGCCCGCGATGGTCGGGGTGTCATAACGCACCCCGTTCATCACAATGCCGTTGCAGTCGCCGCCCAGCGGCAGGGACTGCGCGTAGCAGAATGCGAGCTGGCCCCACGTGAGCCCGGCCGGATTGAGATCGCCGCCAGAGCGGATCGTGAACTGCGGGAAGCCGGCCAGGAACGTATAATTGTCGATGATCTGTGTGCCGGAGAGATCGGTGAACATGGCCGCGCTTTTGGCTGCGTGGGCGAGCTTGCCAACCGAGACCTTGCCGAGATCCTCGCTCTGCAGATACCAGAACGCCATCTGAGCGTTGAGGTCGTCGTTCTTGGTGTCGTTCACCTGATTGATGGCGTCGGAACCGCCTGTGAACGCGTTGCCGGTGAGGTCCTGGATGCGCAGCATATAGCCGGCCGTCCAGCCCGGCATGATGGTGGCTTGGCCATTGAACTTGAAATGCGTGGCTTGCGTCGGGCCGAGACTGTGGATGTAGGCGTTGCTCTCGCCGCCATCGTCCCAAACCGTGATCTCCTGGGCAACATAACCCGAGATCGTGAGCGAGACCTTGCGGTTGCCCTTGCGCGCCGCCGTGGCTTCCAGCTCGGCGATCCGCTCCTCGAGGTCGGCGCAGCAGGCACCGTCAAGGTCCGCGGCCGTCGCGCGCGAGACCACTGCGGCAGCCAACCCAAATACGGCAGCCATGCCTGCCAGGATTAGCCTGGAGGCCGTCGATACGTGATGTTTCATCCCCCGGGTCCCCTTTTAAAATCCCCGATTGCATCCGCGAGCAGAGCGCGACTCATTTTTTCATTTACTATCGGACAAGCCGGACGAAAAAGTCATTGACGCGCCTGACCCAGGTCAGAGTGTCCTCGTCTCACGGTGCGCCGAGGACCAGAGAAACGTTCTGTCCGCCGAAACCAAACGAGTTCGAGAGCACCGTCCGCACCGGCGCCGCGCGTGCTGTGTTCGCAACAGGATCGATCGGGATCTCCGGATCCGGCATCGCGTAGTTGATAGTCGGCGGCAGAACGCCGTGGCGAATCGTGAGGAGAGAGATCGCAGCCTCAATCGCCCCTGCCGCCGAGAGCGTGTGACCGATCATCGACTTGTTCGAGCTGACGGGCGTTGCCGCCAGATGATCGCCCAACACCGCCCGCAGCGACAGGTACTCCATCTTGTCATTCTCGGGCGTGCTCGTGCCGTGGGCATTGACGTAGTCGATGTCGCCGGGAGCGATGCCGGCGTCGGCGATAGCATTGCGGATCGCGCCGATGATCGCCGTCCCATCGGGCTTGGAACGCGTGCGATGGTAGTCGTCGGCTTTCTCGCCGCAGCCCAGCACAACGCCGAGGATTTCGGCGCCGCGTGCGGTAGCCGCCGCATGCGACTCGAGCACCAACGCGCCAGCTCCTTCCGCCATCACAAAGCCGTCGCGGTCCTTCGAGAACGGCCGCGAGGCCTCGGCGGGTGCGCCGCTCCGGGTCGAGAGCGCCGAGAGAAGCGAGAAGCGGATCAGAGCCTCGATCTGCACCGAGCTGTCGGTGCCGATACAGAGCGCAGCGTCCGTATCGCCGCGGCGAATGGCCTCGACGCCGAGCTGGATCGCCGTCGCGCCCGATGCGCATGCGGTCGAGATCGAGACCGGCAGGCCCCGCGTGCCGAGCTTAGCGGCCACGCGCTCGGCCACACTTGCGAATGGGCAGAGTGCCCGCATCTCCCGCCATTCTGACGCGCGCGCAGCAGCAAGAAGGCGCTTGTAGCCCGTTTCTCCTGAGCCCGATGATGCATCGTAGAGAGACCAGCGTTGCGGCCACTCGATCTCGGCGGGCGGCGTCGCCAGGTAGAGTGGCCCCGGAAACGCGTCAGGGGACCCGATGCGCGCCTCGGTGATCGCCTCGGCTCCAGCTGCAAGCGCCATGGCGGCGGAGAGGGCCGGAGCGGAATAACCGCCGATATCCAGAAAGTCGACGCTGCCGGCGATGGCCGTGCGCAAGCCCTCGGTGGGAAACCGTGTGATCGGCCGAATGCCCGAACGCCCCGCGGCGAGCGCGGTCCAGTTGTCGGCCTTTCCCCGCCCGAGCGACGTGACGAGTCCAATGCCCGTCACGACGACCCGTGGGCGGCCCCTGGTGTCATGATAGGAGTTGCTCATCACCCCCTCACTCGATGGCCTGGAGAAGCGCAAGGCCCTCGCCGCGCCAATGGCCGACACCGGTCACGAGCACGTGCTGTACCGAGCCGGAGAACGGCCGCTCGATGTCCGACTGCCCGAAAGGAGGCGGCGCAGAGCCTTGCTCCAGTGCCAGGGCGGCGAGCGCAATACCCAGAGGGAAGTGCGCCTCGACGCTGTGCCCGAGCAGGCTGCCATAGGCCCGCACCGTTATCTCCGGGTTCTGCACAGCGAGGGACGCGAGAAAGACCAGCTCCTCCCCGCTTGCTGGCTCGACACCGCTGGCGCCGCTAAGCGCGAGCAGAGGTCCACTTGGGTTGGAGCCGGCGTTGAGACGCGCAAAAAGCTGCATCAGCGCTTGCACAGTCTGTCCCGGCGCGCGGCTTGCACGGTCCGTCTCCACGGCCGCGATGCGCGCATAGGGCTTTGCGCTCCGGTCCTCCGCGTGCGCCCGCGCCTCCAGCACGACGAACGCCCCGACACTGCCCGGGATGAAGCCGCCGCCCTCGTCGCAACGTTCCCACACCAGCCGGTGCGGACCACGCCACAGATTGTGGCCGATCTCGTAGCCGAGCAGCAAATCTTCCCGCTCGGCATTGAGCGCCCCGCCGACGAGGATGCGGTCGGCCTGTCCGGCCTGGATGCGGCGGAACGCATTCTCGATCGCAGCGAGTCCGGCCATCTCCTCTCCCATGAACGTGCGCGACGAGCCGGTTACGTTGTGGACGATGGAGATGTTGCCCGCGAGCATGTTGGAGAGCTGGGCAAGGAACAGGGTCGGGCGGAGTGCACTCGGCAGCACCTCCTTGGCAAGCAGCGCGGCATCCTCGCGCGACCCGAGCCTCTCCAGCACCTCACAGTCGACCTTGGTGTCGCGCTCGCCGCTCCCAGCCGCGACGACGAGATCCGTGCGGTCGAGCAGCGCGGCATCGCCGGCAATGCCGGCGTCCGACAACGCGAGTCCGGCGGCGTAGACACCGATCCGCTGCCAGAGCTCCATCTGCTTCTGATCGCTCTTTCTGGAGATCTGGCTTGAAAAGTCGAGCGGTACCAGGGGATGCACGGGATAGGGCGAATAGCGCGTCTCGTCGATAATCGGAACGACGCCTGAGCCGCTCAAAAAGAGCTTCTCGGCATGCTCCCTGGCGTCGGCGCCAAGCGAGCTCACGAGTCCAACACCCGTGATCCAGACCTCGTTTCTATGCGCCATCCTTCTCACCGCGGATTCCGGCTTGCTAGAGCGTCACTACGATCTTGCCGAACACATCGCGCGCCTCGAGCCGCGTTAGGCCCGTATCGATCTCGTCGAGGCGAATGACGCTGTCGATTGTCGGCGCAACGATGCCCTTGGCCATCTTCTGCATGACGCTTGCCATGTTGCTCATGCGGCATCCGAAACTGCCGATAAGTCGCAACTGATGCTGGAACAAAAGATAGAGGTTGGTGCGCGCCGTCACGCCGGTGGTCGATCCACAGGTCACGAGCCGTCCGCCGCGCTTGAGCGACATGATGCTGCCTTCCCACGTCTCAGGTCCCACGTGCTCGAACACCACGTCCACGCCTCGGCGGTCGGTTATTTTGCGCACCCGTCCTTCGAAGCGCTCTTCGCGATAGTTGATGACGTGATCGGCGCCGAGGGCCGCAGCCTTTTTCGCCTTCTCGGCGCTGCCGACGGTGGTGATCACGGTTGCCCCGGCGGCCTTGGCAAGCTGGATCGCGGCCGTCCCAATCCCGCTGCCGCCCGCATGAACGAGCACCGTCTCGCCGGCTTCGAGGCGGGCGTTGTCGAATAGCATATGCTCGACGGTCCCGAACGTGATCGGCGCGGTGGCGGCCGCTATTGCTTCAAGATTTCTCGGCGCCTTGACGGCGATGCGGGCCGGTACGTTGATGCGCTCGCGCAGGAAGCCGTCGATATGAAAGCCGTACATGGCAGGTGGGCCTTCGCAGAAATTGTCACGGCCCTCGCGGCATGGCGCGCACGAACCGCAGGTCTTTGCACCGTAAAGGGCGACCAAATCGCCGCGAAACAGATGCTCGACCTGATCGCCTACGGCGATCACCTCCCCGGCTGCCTCGGCACCGAGAACGATCGGCAGAGTGCGCTTGGCGAAGGCCATGCCGCGCCAGCTCCAGACGTCGATGTGGTTGAGAGCGACGGCGCGGACGCGCACCGTCACCTCGTTCGGGCCGGGCTCCGGGGGGTTGTCCACCGAGCCGACCACGACGTAACGTTGGCCGCGCAGCTCGGCTGCCCGCGTCGTCGTCGGGCGCATCCGGACGCCCTCGCTACCGTACATGCTGAAGGTCCTTTCCGATCCTTGTAGAGTCTTGCGCGCGCCCCTCATGCCGGCTCCTCGGAGAAGACGACGCACACGTTCTGGCCACCAAAGCCGAACGAATTGGAGAGAATCGTCGAGACGCGGGCCGGCCGGCTGACATTGGGCACCACGTCGAGCGGAAGCTCCGGATCGGGTTCGTCGTAGTTGATGGTTGGCGGCAGAACGCCGGTGCCGAGGGTCATCACCGAGAAGACCGCCTCCACCGATCCGGCCGCGATCAGCGTGTGGCCGACCATGGACTTGTTCGAGCTGATCGGCGTCCGAGCCAGGTGGTCGCCGAGCACCGCATGGAGCGACACGTACTCCATCTTGTCGTTCTCGGGCGTGCTGGTGCCGTGAGCGTTGATGTAGTCGATCTCCTCGGGCGCAACGCAGGCGTCCTCGAGAGTCTTCCGGATAGCGCCGATGATCGCGGTGCCGTCGGGCCGCGAGCGTGTGCGGTGGTAGTCATCGGCCTTCTCGCCGCAGCCGCGTACGACAGCCAGAACCCGCGCACCGCGGGCCTTCGCCGCATCGTAGGATTCGAGCACCAGGGCGCCAGCCCCTTCAGCCATGACGAAACCGTCACGCCTTTTCGAGAACGGCTTCGAGGCCTTGTGCGGCGCCTCGTTCGCCGTCGACAGCGCGGACAACAGGGAGAAGCGGATCAGCCCTTCGGGATGCACGGTAGCGTCGGTGCCGATGCAGAGAGCCGCCTCGGTCTGCCCGCGGCGGATGGCTTCGAGGCCGAGCTGGATCGTCGTCGCCCCCGATGCGCAGGCGGTGCAGATCGACAGCGGCTCACCCTCAGTGCCGAACCGCTCCTGCAGGCTGTCCGCGATAGCGGCGAAGCGGACATGCCGCGCCAGATCGGCGAACGCGCCGCTACGGGCATTGGCAAGAATGCGTTGATAACCCGCGAGCTCTGCATCGGATGGAACTTCGACCAGCCGATTGAGGTGCGGCCATTCGAGCTCCGATGGAGGCGTCGCGACGATCAACGGGCCGGGAAAGTGCCCCACGCGTCCGATGCCGGCCTGAGCGATGGCCTCGCTGGCGGCGACCTCGGCCATGGCCAGCGAGAGATCGTGAGCCGACAGAGGCGTGACGTCGAGATCATCGACGGTTCCGGCGATTGTGGTCCGGAGCCCCTCCGTCGGGAAGCGGCTGATGGGTTTCACGCCCGAGTGCCCGGACACAAGCCGCTCCCAACACGCTCTTACGCCGATGCCGAGCGAGGTCACGAGGCCGATGCCGGTGACCACCACCACCGAACGGCCCTTGGGGTCAAGCATCCGACTGCCCATGTCGGCCGCCCTCACCATGCCGACTGCACCAGCGCCATGGCCTCGCCGCGCCAATGCCCGAAGGTCGTGACAAGGATGCGGTCGGGACGGACGTCGCACGCGCTCTCGACCTCGGACGTGTCGAAAGGCGGATAGAAGACCTCATTTGAGACGGCCAAAGCCGCGAGCGCGAGCCCAGCGATAAAATGCGCCTCGAGGGAATGCCCGAGCATGCTGCCCCAGGCTCGTACGATTGGATTCACCCCCCGTTGCGCGAGGCTAGCGATGAACTGCCGCTCCTCCGCCGTTGCAGGCTCGGCGCCGCTTGCGCCGGAGAGAATGCCGAGATCGCCCGCTTTCGGGTTAAGCCTGAGTCTGCTGAAAAGGCCCGCTGCGGCAGCCGACGCGTCTCCCGGACCCCGCCGCGAGCGACTTGAGAGGACATCCGAAATGCGGGCATAGGGGACCGCACCCCGCTGACGGGCGTGCCCACTGGACTCGAGAACGAGAAAGGCGCCTAGACTCCCCGGTACGAGGCCACCCCCTTGCTCGCGGCGCTGCCAAACGGATCTGTAAGGTCCATTGTAGAGCGCGCCGGCAAGCTCGCAAGCCAGCAAGGCATCCTCCCGTTCGGCGTTGAGCGCCCCGCCGACGAGAAACAACTCGCCCTGTCCGGCCTCGATCCTCGCGACGGCATTGGCGAAGGCCGATACGCCGGCCATCTCCTCGCCCTTGAACGTGCGCGATGAGCCGGTTGCCTTATGCACGATCGAGATGTTGCCCGCGAGGAGGTTCGAAAGTTGCCCGAGATAAAGCGTTGGTCTCAACCCCGCCGTTAGACCTTGATTGAGGTATGCACCCCAGGCGCCGCCCGGACCAGCCGCGGCGAGTATGCGCGCATCGAGCGCAAGATCGCGCTCGCCGTTGCCGGCGGCAATGCAAAGATTGGTGCGCTCAAGAAGGGGGGCGTCACCGGCAAGCCTAGCGTCCGCCAGCGCAAGTCCCGCAGCGTAGACACCAATCTTCTGCCACCGCTCCATCTGGCGCTGGTCGCTGGTGCGGGGAATCTGCTTCGTAAAGTCGATACCCGCAAGCGGATGGATCGTGTAAGGCGCGAAGCGCTGCGGGTCGATCACGGGCCGCGGCGTGCCTTGGACGTTGAGCTTCTGCCAATGCGCAGCCGTGCCGTGACCGAGGGAGCTGACGAGCCCAATGCCCGTGATCCAGACCTGATCGCGCGCGCTCCGCATCATCCGGCCTCCACTTTCGTAAGACCCAACCTCTCGCCCTCCCGCCGGACGTGGCGCGCAAGCGCGTCAGAGGGAAAGGGCATGGTACGCATGGTGAGCTGGGCATCGCCGACGCGTGTGCCGCGGCAGTGGACGCTCGCCGATACGACCGCGTAGCCCGAACCCGCATGAAGGCGCGACGCGTTCACCTTCAGCGTCGATCCGGGATGCACGAAGGCACGGAACCCCGCCGTCTTGACGCCAGCGAAGAACGGCATGCGGGTAAAGCCGTCGAGCGTCATGAGCAGGTATCCGGCGGCCTGCGCCATGGTCTCGAGCAGGAGCACGCCCGGCATGATGGGATGACCGGGAAAGTGCCCTTCGAAAACCGAGCTCTCGGATGGCACATGCGCCACCGCTACGAGCGACGCCTGATCTCGATCAAGCGTCTCGATCTCGTCGAGCATCTGGAAGTATTCGAGACGCATAGCCGCCGCCCACACTATTCGGCGGCGGCGACGCGCAGGGAGTCGATCTGAGCGCAGAGATGGCCGACAATGAAGTAGTCATCGCCCTTGTCCTTGCCTTCGTTGACGCGGGCGATCCAGTCCTCGACGGGAAGCTTAATTCCGAACGTCTGGTCGATCTCGAAGGCAATATCGAGGAACGCGAGGCTGTCGACGCCTAGGTCTTCCTTCACATGGCTCTGCGGGGTAATCCTTTCCAAGGGAACGTCGCTGCTCGACGAGATGATGCCGGCAACGGTTTCAAAGGTTGAGGCCATTGGCATGCTCCGGAGTGACAACCTCACCACCCGCGCCGCCCCTTCCGGCCGACGCGCAGGCTTCTCCGGCTACTAGCAGCGGCGCCGGTCCGGCCGCTTAACAGAAGTCAAATCCGGGCGGGCTGGCGGCGGCTATCGCTTTGCCAGGTCACAGACAGCCGGATCGAACACCATCCATGAGCCCGCGCGGATCAGACCGCCTCCTGGCGCTGAAGATCGGCCAGACCGAGCGCCTTGCCCGCACGATCACGGCGGAGGATGTGGCTGCTTTCGCGCGCCTCTCCGGCGATCACAACGCGCTGCATGTGGACGACGAGTTCGCGGCGCGCACCGAGTTCGGTCAGCGGGTGGTGCATGGGTTCCTCCATGCCAGCCTGCTATCGACGCTGGTCGGCATGAAGCTCCCCGGCCGCGGCGCCCTTTACGTCTCGCAGAGCATCGAGTTCACGAGGCCCGTCTTCATCGGCGACACTGTGGAGGCATGTGCCACTGTTGAGGCGATCGATCCGGACACGCGGCTCGTCACCCTACGGACCGAGATCGCGCGCTCGGACCTGGATTGCGTCATGCGTGGGACGGCGACGGTGAAGGTGCTGCGGCTCACCGAGCCGGAGGAAGAGAAGGAGCGCCCCGCGGCACCCAAGGACACGTCCCGTCTTCTCGACGGGCGTATCGCGCTCGTCACCGGAGCCTCACGCGGCATCGGCCGGGCCGTGGCGCGCCTCTTTGGGCAGCACGGCGCTAAGGTGTGGATAAACTATAACAAGAGCCGAATTGCCGCCGAGACGCTCGCACGCGAGATCCAGGACGACGGCGGCTCCTGCCGCGCGGTCCATGCTGACGTCACACGCAAGGAGGATGTTGCGCGGATGATGGACGAGGTGGTGGCCGAGGGCGACCTCGATATCCTCGTCAACAATGCTGGCCCGAAGATTCTGTCGGCACCGTTCTCGCGCCTTGCCTGGTCCGATCTTTCCGCTGCCTACGACCAGATCGTCGGCAGCGCCTTTTGCGTCACGCAGGCGGCGCTCCCGGCTCTCAAGCGCCGACGCGGGAAAATTATCATGATCTTGTCGTCGGCCGCCCTCGGCCGGACGGCACACAACTGGCTGCCCTACGTCGCGGCCAAAGGTGCGCTGCTGGCGATGAGCAAGAACCTAGCGCAGGAGCTTGGGCCGGACGAGGTGAGCGTGAACATAATCTCGCCCTCCATGGTCGAGACCGACCTTGTCGCCAACGTGCCCGATCGTATGCGTGAGATGGCAGTCGCGCGCACGCCGCTGCGGCGGCTTGCCAGGCCGGAGGACGTTGCAGGCGCGGCACTCATGCTCGCTTCGCCTTACGCATCCTTCATCACGGGCGAAAATCTGCTCGTCACGGGCGGCGAGCATATGATCTGAGGAAAATCAGGATGCCATCGGCCTTTCTCAATAAGAAACAGAAGGCCAGCGCGCGCGGACATCGGCTGTCGCTGCCTCCCGCGCTGGCCCCGCAGAGTGAGATCGACGAGATCGTGGAGGCGGCCATCGCGGCCGCGCCGGAGTGTGTGCGTCACCGCGTCATCCTGCCGGCAATCGACTGGTCGCAGGTTACGCCGCTCAAGGTGGAATTGCTGTTGTCGTCGCTTGAGCAGGCGTGCCTGGCGGTCCCGCGATGGCTCGCAAAATCCCTGCTGCTCGCCGGCCACACACTCGAGGGCGATGCTGCACGGACATTGCCCGCCAGCCTCGCGGCGCTGAACCGACTCAACGACGCGACCGGGGAGCTTGACGAGCGGGAGCCCATCGCGCTCGCAATTGCCATGCTGGCGCATGACCCGGACCTGGACCCTGACATCACGGCGGCCCTGGTGCGCCGGCTCATGGCGCTAAGTTGGGACGATGACGCTCTTCGGCTGGCCCTCAAACAGTACCACCATGCACCGCACGTCCTGAAGATCGCCGGCAACCTTTTCGACACCCATATTGCGAAGCTTCCCGCCGTGCGGCTCCGCATCTCGGGAACATCGACGACATGGATGCTGATGGAGGCGTTGGGTCCGGCCTTTGCCGCCGAGGACGTGGGGGCAAAGATCACAGAAGCCCCGTTCGGGAGCGCGCTTACCGAGCTTTTGAACCCGCCGGATGACACGGATGCCCTTGTCGTTCTGCTCGATCCCGAAAGCCTCGTGCCGTGGGACTGGCGGCTCGGATCGGCCGAGATGGTAAACCGGCTCGCCGTGTGCGGTGAGACCCTCGGCGAAGCATTGGATGCGTTCGCCGCTCAGGCGCATGTGCCGCTGCTCGTTAATACCCTTCCTATCCCATCAGCACCAACGGCGGGATTTCTGGATCGACGGCATGCGCTCGGTTTTCGCCGCGCCGTCGATCTCCTGAACGCGCGCCTCCTCGAAGCCGCGGAGTGTTCGAGCAGGATCGTCCTCATCGATGCCGATCACGCGCTCGCACCGCTGGCCGCGCGCGGCCACGGCGATCCGAGGCTGTGGTACTATGGTAGGCTTGCCTACTCGGCCGACGCAGTTCGGCTTCTGGCCGGAGCCTTCGCCAAGGCGTGGCGGCTCACGCAACGCGGGCCGGCGAAAGTACTGGCTATCGACTTCGACAATACGCTGTGGGGCGGCGTCTTCGGAGACGACGGCATCGAGCGGCTGGCGTGCGGTCACGATGCGCCGGGGAATGCGTTTCGGGCGCTGCAGGAGGAGTGCCTGCGGCTCAGGGGGCAGGGGCTTCTGCTCGTTGGTTTGAGCAAGAACAACGCCGACGCATTGTCGGTATTCGAGCGCCACCCTGGCATGGCGTTGCGACCGGAGGACTTCGCGGCCGTCGCCATAAACTGGGCGCCGAAGCCCGAGAACATCCGCAAGCTCGCCGCCGAGCTCAACCTGGGGCTCGATAGTTTCGTCTTCCTCGACGACAGCCCGCACGAGCGCGAGGCGATGCGGCAGCTCTGCCCGGAGGTGCTGGTTCCGGAGCTGCCGGATGATCCGGCCGAGCGACCGCTGTGGCTACGTTCCCTGAGTGCGACTTGGCCCGTCCGCCTCACCACCGAGGACGAGACGCGAGCAGCGCTCTATGCCGTCGGCCACGAGGCGCGGAGCGCAAAGACGGGGGCCGCGAACCTCGACGCTTATCTTGCAAATCTTGAGCAGCGCTTAGTCATGAGCTTCGTGCGCGGAACGACGTTGGCGCGCGCAGCGCAGATGCACCAGCGGACCAACCAGTTCAACCTGACGACGCAGCGCCTTACCGAGGCAGAGATCGCGCGCATCGCCGCAGATGAGGCCAGCGGAATTGCGGTTGTTGGGAAGGTTACGGACAGGTTCGGAGACCACGGCATCGTGGTCGCCGCCACGGTCGCTATCGACGGGGACGAGGCGACCATCCGCACGTTGCTCATGAGCTGCCGCGTGATCGGGCGGGAGATCGAGCGCGCTTTCCTGGGAGCGCTGATCGGCGCGCTCAGGCGACGCGGCGTCCGTCGCGTCCGGGGCATCTATATCCCGACGCCGAG
>NZ_JADZBI010000110.1 GCF_020852195.1 Hyphomicrobium sp.
CAAGGCGGGCTCCAAGATCCCGATCCTCGGCGTCTGCCTCGGGCATCAGTCCATCGGCCAGGCCTACGGTGGGAAGGTGATCCGGGCGCCGGAGCCGATGCACGGCAAGCTGTCGACGATCACGCATTCCGATACCGGCGTGTTCAAGGGCCTGCCGCCCAGGATCGAGGTGACGCGCTACCACTCGCTGATCGTCGAGCGGAAGAGCCTGCCCGACTGCCTCGAGGTCAATGCCGAGACCGAGGACGGCATCATCATGGGGCTCATGCACAAGACGCATCCGGTGCACGGCGTGCAGTTCCATCCCGAGAGCATCGCGTCCGAGCAGGGGCATGCGCTGCTCGCCAACTTCCTCGACATCGCCGGCCTCTCGCCGCGCCGGCGCAACGCCTCGCGCCCGCGCGATGCGGCCTAGAGGGGACGTGGGGGCGCGATGAGCAGCACGACGGGGGTCAGGTCACTTCTGCAGGCGCTCGCCGCGGGGGAGCGCTTTTCGCCGGACGCCATGGCCGAGGCCATCCATGTGCTGACGGCCGAGGCGACGCCGGCGCAGATGGCGGCGTTCCTCATGGGGCTGCGCGTGCGCGGCGAGACCGTGGAGGAGATCGCGGGCGCGGCGCGCGCCTTGCGCGAGCGCATGACATCGGTCGCGGTCGCGCCCGGTGCCATCGACATCGTCGGCACGGGCGGCGACGGGCACGGCACCTTCAACGTCTCGACGGGCGCGGCCATCGTCGCCGCTGGCGCCGGCCTCAAGGTCGCCAAGCACGGCAACCGCTCGGTGTCGTCGCTGTCGGGTGCCTCCGACGTGCTCGCGGCGCTCGGCGTCAAGCTCGACTGCGGACCGGCGCTGGTCGCGCGAGCGGTGGAGGAGGCCGGCGTCGGCTTTCTGTGGGCGCCCGCGCATCATCCCGCCATGAAGGCTTGGGCGCCGGCGCGCGCCGAGCTCGGCGTGCGCACGCTCTTCAACCTGCTGGGGCCGATCTGCAACCCGGCGGGCGTGCGCCATCACATCCTCGGCGTGTTCGCGCCCGAATGGGTGCTGCCGATCGCCGAGGCGTTGCGCGCGCTCGGCTCGATGCGGGCCTGGGTCGTGCACGGCCACGACGGCCTCGACGAGCTCTCGACCACCGGATCAACGATGGTCGCCGCGCTCGAGAACGGAAAGATCACGACCTTCGAGGTGACGCCGGAGGACGCCGGGCTGGCGCGCGTCTCGCTGGCAGACCTCAAGGGCGGCGACGGGGCGCACAATGCCCAGGCGCTCAGGGAGCTGCTCGCGGGCAAGCCGGGTCCCTACCGCGATATCGTGCTGTTCAACACGGCGGCGGCGCTGATCGTCGCCGGCCGCGCATCCTCGCTCGCCGAGGGTGTGGCGCTGGCCGAGGAGGCGATCACCTCCGGGCGGGCCGCGGCCGCGCTCGACAAGCTGGTCGCGATCAGCCAGGGGCCGGCTTAACCACAGCGCATTCGCCGGCGAGGGGCATCGCGCGCCGTGCTATCCTCGGCGCTCGCTGTCCTCCGAGGCTCGCCATGGTCCGTCTGATCGCTGCGTCTCTCTTCGCGCCGCTTGCCGCCGCCGCCTTCGCTCCCGCCGTGGCGCAGGAGGACGGTGCGCCATCCATGCCCGCAACTCTGGTCATCGGCTACGAGCTAGAGGGTCACATCGACGCCTCCGAGTCCTCCTGCCGGGCGTTCGTCACCGAGGTCGTGGAGTGGGACCAGGAGGCCACGGACCAGGCCGTGCGCGATGTCTGCGCTGCCCGCCAGAAGCATCTCGACGCCTACCGGGCCTTGCAGGGCGCCTACGGCAAGTTCCGCGCAGCGCTGCAGAAGCAGATCCGCTTCGACGGCGGCGCGGCGGCCAAGGCGCTCGCGTCGCTGGTCAAGAGCTGCATCGACATGAAATGGGCGCTGTCCACGGGCGGGCACAACGTCCGCATCGACATCGTGCCGAACGAGATCGCGGTGGCGTGCCTCGAGACGGGCCGCGAGGTCGTGGCCAAGGAGACCGCCCGCCTCAACATCGACGCGCCGCAGCCGAGGTCCGGTCACTGACTTGACCCCCGGCGCCGAGGCCGCTAGCAACCCCTTTCGTCTGACCCGAAAGCGCCATGGCCGACATTCTCGAGAAAATCACCGCATACAAGCGCGAGGAGGTCGCGGCGGCGCAAGCCGCGCTGCCGCTGCAGGTGGTGGCGGAGTATGCCCGCAGCGCGCCGCGCGTACGCCCGTTCGCCGAAGCGCTGGAGGCGCGGCACAAGGCCGGCGAGACGGCGCTGATCGCCGAGATCAAGAAGGCCTCGCCGTCGAAGGGGCTGATCCGCGCCGACTTCGATCCGCCGGCGCTCGCGCGCGCCTACGAGGCCGGCGGCGCGGCATGCCTTTCGATCCTGACCGACGGGCCCTCGTTTCAGGGCGCACCCGAGTTCCTGACGGCCGCCCGTGACGCGGTCTCGCTGCCGGTGCTGCGCAAGGACTTCATGATTGACACCTATCAGGTGGTGGAGGCGCGCGCCTGGGGTGCCGACTGCATCCTGATCATCATGGCGGAGGTGGACGACGCGCTGGCCGCTGACCTCGCCGCCGCCGCCGCCGACTGGGGCATGGATGCCATCGTCGAGGTGCACGACGCGGCGGAGCTCGATCGCGCGCTCAAGCTCGACTGCCGCCTCGTCGGCATCAACAACCGCAACCTCAAGACCTTCGAGACCACGCTCGCCACCACCGAGCAGCTTGCGCCGCGCGTCCCGGCCGACCGCATCGTGATCGGTGAGAGCGGGATCTTCACGCCGGCCGACCTCGCGCGGCTGAAGCGCGTCGGCGTCGAGACGGTCCTGGTCGGCGAGAGCCTGATGCGGCAGGCCGACGTCGCGGCGGCGACGCGCACGCTGCTCACCCCGGAGGCCGCGTGATGGGCATTGCGCAGAATGCATCGCGGTCCCCGTCCTCCTTGTCGGCGTTGCACCGTCGCACGAGGATCTTGCCGGTGTGGCGAACGTGGGGACTTGCGTGGATCCCGGCCTGCGTCGGGATGACGTCGATCGTGCGGGAGCCACGTGCCTCCTTTCCACGTCATCCCG
>NZ_JADZBI010000111.1 GCF_020852195.1 Hyphomicrobium sp.
GATCTCGTTGACGCCGTCTGCGTCGACGTCGATCGCCATCGGCGTGGCGGCGATCTGCCCTCCGAGGTTCGGGACTGGTGCGAGATCCAAATCTCCCGTTGCCGACACCGGACTGAAGCTCGTAGGTCCGGTCGTCCACTGGAAGGTGGTCGGCGGCTTGCAGGCGCCATCGCCAGCGCACTCTTGGACTTGAGTGAGGCGGGTTCGCTTGCTGGAGCCAGCGTTGTCGTACGTGAACGAGTAGCGGCCTGCGAGCGCGCCGCCCGGACCGCGCGCCTCAATGTTCGCTAGGCGGTAAGCGACAACCGTAGGGGTCCCGGCGAAGTAGCCATGAATGATGTCCGGGCGCCGGGCGGTCTCGTAGATGAACTCAATCGGGTGCGGATCCTTTGCGACGACCACATTCCCGCGTAACGGCGCCGACTTGAGCTGAGGCAGGGCGTGGACGAGGGGCCCATCCGCGGTACGTACGGCTTGCGAGAGCTGATACGCCACCACGGAGGACCCCTCTGCGCCATGGAAGCACAAGCCGATCTCCGCGAGAACCCCTTCCTTGAACCCGAGCGCGCTTTCGGGCGGCTCCGCGACAAGCTCGGCGCCGCCGAGACCGCGGCGATGACGCACGGCGAGGTCGAGGCGCTCATCGACGTCGAGGGCCGCGAGGTTCTTCGGCAGCTCTTCCAGTCGCATCTCGACGTCCGCTCGGGTCGCGAGGTCGTGCACACCGACGTCTGCGGCGCCGACGACGTGGTGCGCACTCTGCATCGCGACGGTGCACGCAAGCTGGAGACGCTGCTCGGCACCGTTGCCCTCGGGCGTCAGCTCTATGGCGCCGTGGGCCACGCGAGCCTCGCGCCGCTCGACGCCGAGCTGAGCATGCCGAAGGATCTCTTCTCCGACGGCGTGCAGCGACGCGTCGCCGACGGCGCTGCCCAGCTCTCCTTCGACGAGGTGACGCGCTCGGTGCGCGCGACCACCGGCGCGGAGGTCGCCAAGCGGCAGGCCGAGAGGCTCACGGTGGGCGCCGCCGTCGATTTCGACGCGTTCTACGCCGAGCGCGCCGTGGAGCCGTCGAGTGCCGACGCCCTGCTGGTGATGAGCTTCGACGGCAAGGGCGTCGTGATGCGCAAGGGACACCTGCGCGCCGCGACGGCCGAGGCGGCGTCGCGCCGCACGCACAAGCTCAAGCGGCGCCTGTCGAAGGGCGAGAAGAAGAACCTCCGGCGCATGGCGACGGTGGCGGCGATCTGGAGCGTCACGCGCTACGTGCGCACTCCGGAGCAGATCGTGCGCGAGATGCAGCCGGTGCACGAGGTGCCGCCGGCTCGCCCGCGTCCGACCCAGAAGCGGGTCTCGGCCTCGCTCGAGAAGGACCCCGAGCAGGTGGTCGCGGAGTACTTCGAGGAGGCGCTGCGCCGCGACCCGGACCGGAAACGTCGCTGGGCGGTGCTGGTCGACGGCGCCGAGACGCAGCTCGGCCTGGTGCTCGGATGCGCCAAGGCCGCCGGAGTCGAGGTGACCGTGGTGCTCGATATCATCCACGTCATCGAGTACCTGTGGGAGGCGGCGCTTTGCTTCCATGCGGAGGGCACAAAGGCGGCGGAGACCTGGGTGAGCGAGCGACTGCTCGAGATCCTGCGCGGTCGCGCGAGCACGGTGGCGGCGGGCATGCGGCGCAGCGCCACCAAGCGTCGGCTGAAGAAGACCCAGCGACGCGGCGTGGACAAGTGCGCGGGCTACTTGCTCTCGCACAAGGAGTTCCTGCGCTACGACGAGTACCTGAGGGCCGGCCTGCCGATCGCGACGGGCGTCATCGAGGGCGCCTGTCGCTACCTGGTGAAGGACCGGATGGACATCACCGGCGCCCGCTGGGGCCTGCCGGGCGCGGAGGCTGTGCTGAAGCTCCGTGCGCTGCGGGCGAGCGGCGACTTCGACGCGTACTGGGCGTTCCACCGCCGGCAGGAGCACGAGCGCAATCACCTGCGCCTCTACGCGGGCAACACGCCTCCGCGCGCGTCCGGGCCGCAGCGCCCCGCCGCTTCACGCGCCGACCTCCGGCTGGTCAAACAGGGACTTCGGCCCCCAAGAGTTCTCCGGGATCAGATCAGCCGGACTGGTTCCTGGGAGGCATCTCCTCGACCGCATAGCGTAATCGCCGTCCGGCACGCTGCAGGGCGCGGCTGTTGAGGCGGCGGCAGGCGTCGGCAAGGGCCGCCGTGACCTCGGGGTCGCGGGGGTTCGCGTAGAACACGACGCGCTCGAGCGTGGGCTCGACCTCTCTGCGTCCGCGCAGCGGGAAGACGCGCGCCACGAAGGTCTCCGGGGTCATCGGCAGTGCAGGCAGGTACTGTCGCACCGCGAATGTGATGAGCTGCGTCGCGGTCAGCTTGGTGGCGGTGAGGATCTGGTCCTGGGCGACATCGAGCTGACGGATGGTGCGCTGCGCCTCGAGGTGGCGGCAACGCGCAGCGAGCTCCGGGAGCTGTGCGGTGAGCTTGGCGGTCCGTGTCTGGTTACGCTCGACGGCCGCTCGAGCTGCGAGCGCGGCGGTTGCCGTCTTCTCGGCGCGAACCAGCGCTTGCTGATGCTCCACAGCGACACGGGCAAAGGTCGGGCCTTCGGTCTTGGCGGCGGCCACTCGCGCGTCGAGTCGGCGCCTTCGCACGGTGAGCGCCGCTTGCGCGCGGCGGTCATCCTTGGCTGCCGCCTTGGCCGCGGTCACCAACGCCGACCGCTCGGCGGTCAGCTCGGCCAGCGCCTCGCCGTCGCGCTGGGCGCGCGCCGCGAGCTTGTCGAGCTCCGTGATGACGGCGACGTTGGCGACCATGCGACCGCAGTTGCCGCGGTGCTGGTCGAGCCCCAGGGCCGCACCCTCCTTGAAGGCGTTCTCCTGAACCGGCCAACGCCGAAAGTAGAGGTCGGCAAGCTCCCGCCCTTCCAGACCCAGCTCGAGGCCGTTGGTGAGTAGCACCGTGTCGCTGTCCCTGTGCTCACGACGCACCAGGAGCGCCCCCAGCGCGAGCCTGCGGCCCGTGCTCTTGTGCGTCAGTGTACAGCTCGCGACGCGCAGCTCGTCGTTGTCACGGTAGGGCCGGAAGTACGAGCCGCGCGAGTAGCGCAGCGAGAGCTCCGGGGCCCGTGCCGGGCGCAGCGGCGTGATCAGCACTCGCCCGCGCTGGGTGAACGACTCGAGCAGATCGAAGGTCGAACCCTCCGAGTCGATGACCACCGCGCGCTCGACGGCGCCGCCGAGGAGCTCTTCGGCCTCCTCCACCAGAGTCACCAAGCGCGGGGCCAGGGGCGCCGCGCCGCTCTGCGCCGACAGCACCAGCGGCGTGCCGGCACCGGTGTGCGCGTAGGTCGTGGTGATGCACGGCATGACGCGGTTTCGGTGCGACACCTTGCCGCTCTGGGTGAAGAGCGAGCTCCACACTTCCTTGGCGTGGTTGTCGATGTAGATGGCGGCCATCGCACCGGGCTCGCCGAAGTGACGCTGGGCCACCTGGTGCCAGTGCTGCCCGACCGTCCTCAAGAGCGGCGCACCGGCGCCGCAGATCGCCAGCGCCGAGACCAGCTTGGAGAGCGTGCTCGGCATGTAGGCGAAGCCTGTCAGCTGCTCGAGGCCAGCCGCCTCGGGGGCGCGCAGCGCGGCCCAACCCTTGGTGTCCGCCACCAGCCAGCCGAGGGTGAGCATCCGCAGCTTGGCATCGAGCGTGGCGGCGCGCTCATGCACGAAGCGCGGCCAGGTCGGCACCCGGCCGACCGCCTTCTCGGCTGCCGACCGCAAGTACCCAGCGATCTCCTCGCCGCGCTTGCGACGACGTTGCCGGTTGTAGCCCGCCGTGAAGTGGCCGCGCCGTGAACGCAGCGCCACGTCCTTCTTCGGCGTTCGCCCCTGCGCGGCGATGTGCGCTTCCTCGGCCAGCTGCGACAGCGTTGTGGTCAGCGCCGCGATGCCGCCGGTCTCGACCTCGGCAGCCAGCAGCAGCTCACCGCCCGCGAGCGGCAGCTCCACCACCTCCCGGGCGGTCCGCTGCTTCTTCGCGGCATACTTGCGCCGCCCATCGACGCGCGCGAACTCGCGTTTGATGGTCGATTCGGAGGGCAACGGCGAAAAGTTCTGCGCCTGAAGAATGCCCAGCGCCGCCGACGACGTGAGGTATGGATCCGCGGCGCGCGCCGCCTGCAGGACGTCACGACAGGCGCTGGACACCCTGGGCTCCCGCGGCGTCCGGCGGTCGATTAGGGCCTCGAGCCCGCGCTGGCGGTAGGCCGGGATGCGGCGCATCGCCCAGCTGCGCCGTTCCGGCGGCACCACCTTGGCGATCGCCTCGTTGAGCGAGACCGCGTCTTGGTCCAGGATCTGCTTGATGACGACGGCGTCGGCGCGGGCCTGCGCGACGCGTCGCCGCCAGGATTCAGCAGAGATGCGTGACCTGACGCGCTGCAACTGAGGGCTGAAGGGCTCGTCCACGCCGCCCGTAGATCATGCTGGGCGGCCGCAGTCACGCTCCGACGGAAAGGCCTCCGCTTGGATCAGCTGAAGCCGACGCGGCAATCCGCTCACGGCCGGCCACCGCCGCGATTTCCCCCGGGGCCGAAGTCCCTGTCAGACGGTAATGTGTTGCCGCGATCGGCTGGGTGGGAACCACAGGCGCCAGTGCGACGACCTCACACGCGCCGTTGTCGCTTACACCGTCACAGTCTTGGTCGGCCCCGTCGCACCACTCCACCGCGTCCGGAAAGCGGCTCTCGTCGAGGTCGTCGCAGTCGGTCGCGGGTTCGAGGCAGGAGCCC
>NZ_JADZBI010000112.1 GCF_020852195.1 Hyphomicrobium sp.
AGCGCAGCGAGGACATCCCGGAGCTGGCGCAGCACGTCCTCGCCCGCTTCGGCGCCGAGGAAGGCAAGCGCATCGGCGGCTTCACGGACGAGGCCATGCGGCTGCTGATGGCCTACGACTGGCCGGGCAACGTGCGTCAGCTCGAGAACGCCATCTTCCGCGCCGTGGTGCTCGCCGACGGCTCCGAGCTTTCGGTTGCCGAGTTCCCGCAGATCGCGAGCCATGTGGAAGGCTTTACGCCCGAGATCCCGCCCGCGCCCCAGAGCCTGCAGAAGCCGCCGGCCTATACCGGCCCGGCCCTGATCGGCGCCGAGGACACCGTTCCGCAGACGGTCGAGGTGCGCCCCAACGCCGGCGCATCGGCGCTCGGCATCCCGGCGGTCACCGAGAGCGGCGAGATCCGCGCGCTCGAGGACATCGAAGCCGACATGATCCGTCTCGCCCTCGGGCGCTATCGCGGCCACATGACGGAAGTCGCGAAGCGGCTCAAGATCGGGCGCTCGACGCTCTACCGGAAGATGCAGGAGTACGGCCTCGAGCCGCGTGTGAACTGAGCGCCGGGACGGCACATGATAACAGCCTGTGCCGACTGGCTTCTTCCGTGTTCACAAATCCACAACAGTCGGCCGTAAAATCCCCTCCGTATGGGGGACAACGGCGTTCGTGGCTTCTCATCGTTCCGCCGCTCCGCTAGCGTGCCTTCCTGACTTCGTGCGACTCGGGAGTTGTCATGCGTCACGCGTTCAGGATCACCGCCCCGCTGGGCGCTCTCGTTCTTGCGGCGGCCCTCATTCCCGCGGCCGGGCATGCGGATCCCACGGCAACACCGCCGGCCGAGCCCCCAGCCACACCCGTCACCGCAGCACCGAGCGAACCGGCCGGCGCCCCGGCCGCAACGGCCCAGCCGTCGGCTGGGGAGACTCCTGCCGCGCAGCCGGCTCCAGCCGCTGGAGCGTCGACGGAGGCCGCAGCGCCGCCGCCCAAGCCGCAGCTCGGCGCCCTCGTGCGCACCCGCCTCGACGCACGCGCCGGCACCATGACGGAGATCGAGCAGCAGGAGGCCGCCGCGCTCAGGGCCTTCTACGAGGGTCGCGCCGATGCGCCGCTCTGGATCGCCGACGGCGCGCTCAACGACCGCGCCGTGCTCGCCATCGCGGAGATCAAGAAGGCCAATGACTGGGCGCTCGACGCCTCGGCGTTCGAACTGCCGGAGGCGACGGGGACGCTGTCGGAGGAGAGCGCCGCCGATGCCGAGCTCAAGCTCTCGCTCGCCGTGCTCACCTACGCGCGCCACGCCCGCGGTGGGCGGATCGAGGATCCCGCCAAGCAGCTCTCCTCCTATCTCGACCGCAAGCCGCAGCTTCTGGATCCCAAGCTCGTGCTTGAGAAGCTCGCGGCATCCGGCACGCCCGATGCGACGTTGCGCGGCTTCCATCCGCAGCATCCTCAGTTCGAGAAGCTGCGCCAGCGCTATCTCGCGCTCCTGAAGTCCGCAGGCGAGGCGGCGGAGATCGTGCGGCTGCCAAACGGACCGGTGCTCTCGCCGGGCCGGAGCCATCCGCAGGTGGCCCTGCTCCGTCAGCGGCTCGGCGTGCCGACGCCCGCCGGAACAGCCGAGGCGCCTGCCGACGAAACCTTCTACGACGACGCGCTGCTCGCCGCCGTGAAGGACTTCCAGACCGAGAAAGGCCTCGCGCCGGACGGCTATGTGGGCGGCGGCACGCGCGCGGCGCTCAACGACATCGACGTGCCGAGCCCGGAGCGCGTGGCCGCCAACATGGAGATGTGGCGCTGGATCCCCGACGACCTCGGCGCGACGCACGTGTGGGTCAACCTTCCGGAGTTCACGTTTCAGTTCGTGCGCGACGGCAAGCTGGTGCACGAGGAGCGCGTGATCACGGGTCTCGTCGACAAGCAGACGCCGAGCTTCACCGCCGACATGGACATGGTGACGGCGCATCCGCGCTGGAACGTGCCCGACTCGATCAAGGTGCGGGAGCTCTACCCGAGCCTCGCGCGCGGCGGCACCTACTTCGAAAAGCAGGGGCTGCGCATGTCGAAGAACGGCCGGCCCGTCGATCCCTATTACGTGGACTGGAGCAGCGCGGACATCCGCCAGTTCGACGTTCAGCAGCCGCCTGGCCCGGCCAACGTACTCGGGCTGTTCAAGTTCACGTTCCACAACAAGCATATCGTCTATATGCACGATACGCCGACGAAGCACCTGTTCGAGAAGCCGAGCCGTCCGTTCAGCCACGGCTGCGTACGCGTGCGCAATCCGGTGAGGCTCGCAGAGCTGGTGCTCGAGGCCGACAAGGGTTGGTCGCCTGAGCAGGTGCAGGCGCTGGTCTCCGGCGGCCGCGCCGTCGAAAACCCGATTCCGCTCGAGACCAAGATCCCGGTACACATCGTCTACTTCACCGAGCGCATCGACGAGGCCGGCGAGTCCCATCGCTTCAAGGACGTCTACGGCCACGAGCAGCGCTTGGTGCTGGCGCTCGCGGGGCGCTTCGACGCCATTGCCGTCGGGCCGGATCATCTTGCTCCGGTGCGCTACGAGAAGCCGCGCTATGCCAGCGGGCCCAACCCACTCGAGACGTTCTTCAACAACGTCTTCGGCGGCTTCTGATCGTCTGGCCGGCTGGGGAAGTTGCCGTCTCGCGCCCGCGTTGCAGCATCAGACTGGCATGACGCCGGCGGAGGCCGGAGTCCAGACACGCGTCGGGGGTGGGCACCACAAGCTTCCGGTGGGGTAGAGCCTTCATAAGGCCGCTCGTGTCCCCCGCCCGGGGCTTCGCCGTTAACCTCTTGCTAACCTTGGCGACGGCGGCGGCCGGCTTGCCCTTTTTATGCCGCTTACAGGCCCTCTTGATCGCGCAATCCAAGGTTACCAACCGTTAAGGACCGGGGGGTAAAGGTTAACCTTGGCCACACGTATGGGGGATCTCCGTTGGGCGTAAAGGCGGGACACGTCACCTGCCGGTTCCTGGGCCTCGGCGCAGCCACTCTGCTGGCTGCCGCCGTGCAGGTTGCGGGCGCGCGCGCCAGCGACGACCGCACGATCTCCTTCTACCACATCCACACCAAGGAAACGCTCACCGTCGCCTACAAGAAGAACGGCCGGTTCGTCCCGGACGCGATGAAGAAGATCAACTGGATCCTGCGCGACTGGCGCAAGGACCAGGCGACGACGATGGACCCCAACACCATCGACATCATCTGGGAGATGCACCGAGAGCTCGGCTCGCAGCAGCCCGTTCACATTATCTCCGGATACCGCTCGCCCTCCACCAACGAGATGCTGCGCAAGACGCGCGGCGGCCAGGCGAAGCAGAGCCAGCACATGACCGGCAAGGCGATCGACATCGCCTTCCCCGACGTGCCGCTCCGGCGCATGCGCTACTCGGCGATGATCCGCGAGCGCGGCGGCGTCGGCTACTATCCCACCTCCGGCATCCCGTTCGTGCACGTCGACACGGCGCGCGTGCGCCACTGGCCGCGCATGGTGCGCGACGAGCTGGCGCTGCTGTTCCCGTCCGGCCGTTCGAAGCACGAGCCTGCCGACGGGCGTCCGATCACACTGTCGGACGTGAGAGCCGCCCGCCAGCGCCGGCAGGACCTCGCACAAGAGGTCGCCCAGTTCTACGCCTTGCGCGACGGGCCGAAGGCGCCGATCCAGGTGGCGGAGGCCTCGGCCGCGAAGCCCGACCCGCTACCGGTGCCGCCGCGGCCGGCGCCTGCCGAGCGGCCGGCCGCTCCGCGTCAGCCGGTGGCCGTGGCCGCGCTGGCGGAGCCAACCCACATCCCGTTCGAGATCAAGCCTGCCGTAGATCAAGCGCCACCGGAGGCCAGGGTCGCGTTGGCCAAGGCCGTGACCGAAAGCGAGCCCGCCGTGCAACAGCCGAAGCTCCTCTCGGCGCCGAAGCCGGTCGACCGGCCGTCCACGTTCGTCGCCAAGCTGCCTGACACCGATCGCTCGCGCCTCGATATGCTGGTCAAGCTTGCTTCCCTTGATGCCGAGGCGCCACCGGCCGTGAAGCCCGCCGCCCTCATCACCGGATCGACGCCGATGAAGGCTTCGCTGGCGCCCGAGTGGCCGTTTTCGGCCAAGAAGCCTGTGACCGAGGCGGCCGTGCCGCCGCCCGCCGAGCCCGAGCATCCGTTCGCGGACGGCGTTTCAGACTGGCGCAGCGGATGGACGACGGCACCCGAGTACGACGACGATCATCCGGACGAGCTGTCCTACCGTCCGTTCGCGCTGGCGCCGCTGCTGACGGAGACCCCGTCGTTCGACGATCCTGCGCTGGCGACGCTGGTGCATCCCGATGCGGCGCAGGCGATCGACATGCTCGACGACGAAGGCACCGTGCTTCCGATGCGGTTCGGCACCGGCCAGCTTCAGACGGCGATGGCGTGGGCTCAGGAGTTCAAGGGCGACGCCGTCTATCTCGAGGCGCTCGCGCACGAGGTGCCGCCCGAGACGTCTCGTCCGCAGCTCGTATCCCGCGCGGTCAAGACCCTCCCGCGGTAACCGGCTTCCTGGCGCGGGTCGTGGAGCGCAGCGCCGCCATCGGACCCTCCTTCCAGGCCCGCGTGACGAGACGGCCCAGCTCCTCGAAGTCCTCCGTGCGCGGCGAGGTCGACCGCCAGACGAGCCCGATGGTGCGCGACGGCTCCGGCTCCACGAAGCGGACCAGCGTGATGTCGCGCCCGCGCTCCTCGATGCCGATGGCCATCTCGGGCAGCAGCGTGATGCCGAAGCCGGCCGAGACCATCTCGACGATCGTGGCAAGGCTCGAAGCGCCGAAGGTGTTGACGGCGTTGACCTGCTGCAGGCTGCAATAGGTCAGCGCTTGGTCGCGCAGGCAATGGCCCTCCTCCAGCAGCAGCAGCCGCTCGTGCTCGATCAGCTCCTTGGTGGCGCGCACGCGGCCGGAGAGCTTGCGGTCCTTGGGGACGGCGAGCAGGAACTTGTCCTCGAACAGCGCGCGGTTGGTGAGATCGGCATGCTTGAGCGGCAGCGCGAGCAGAAGCACGTCGAGCTTGCCCTCGAGAAGCTCGTCCGTGAGGAGCTGCGTCTGCGTCTCGCGCACGTGCAGCTCGAGGTCGGGATAGGCCTCGCGCAGGAGCGGCAGCAGCGGCGGCAGCAGATAAGGCGCGACGGACGGAATGACGCCGAGCCGCAGGGCGCCGGCGAGGATGCTGTTGGCGTGCTGGGCGTAGGCAACAAGATCACGCACGTCGCCCAGGATGCGCGCGCAACGGGCGGCGATCTCCTGCCCCTTGGTCGTGAGCTGGACGCCCGAGCGTGTGCGCTCGACGAGCGCGAGCCCGAGGTTCTGCTCCATCTCGTGGATCTGCATGGAGAGCGCCGGCTGCGTCACGGAGCACGAATCGGCCGCGCGGCCGAAGTGCAGCTCCCGGGCCAGCGCATCGAAATAGCGGATCTGCTTGAGAGTGACCTGAGTCATAAGGGGGCCTGATCAGGATGGAAACAAATAACGATTAGCCCTGATCCCGGCAGCGGTCTATGGTCGCGGTGTACAAACGATCGTGATCGACACGCCCTCGTTTGCAAGACTTTCCCGAATACGGCAGGTGAAGCTTCCGCTCCATCTCGTCGTTAGCGTCTCGGGCCGTGCGCCGAAGCGGCCCGAGACGTTTCCCTCTTCCCCCTTGTCGAGTGGCCTGACCTCCGGTGCGCGGCGCCGGGGCCTACTCCGCTGCGATCATGCGATCCGCGGCCGCCTCGGCATCGTCCGACAGGGCGCCGTCCAGCATGCCGAGCGCGTGCATGTAGACCTCGAGCAGGCTCTCCTCCTCCTGGCGCTCGGTCTGGCTCTTCTTGCGCAGCCGCACGATCTGGCGGATCGTCTTGACGTCGAAGCCGAGGCCCTTGGCCTCGAGATACTTGTCGCGGATGTCTCCCGCGAGCGCCTTCTTCTCCTCCTCCAGACGCTCGATGCTCTCGATCATCTGGCGAAGCTGCTTCTGCGCCGAAGCCTGAAGCGTCGTCATGGCTGCCCCCACTTTCCGGTCTGTCCCTCTGCCCGCGTCCGCGGGCCTACGTCAGGGAAGGCTAGGGGCGCGGCCGGACAGCGGCAAGGCGAGGCGTGGCCTCATCCAGAGAGATTATTTCCTGTGGATGACGCGCGCTATGCGCCGTCCTTTGTTGCATGCGCGCCGCTTCGCGCGAACGCCGCCGCAGCCTCGGGCGAGGCTTCCGTCTGATAGCGGCTCTGCCATTCCGCGTACGGCATGCCGTAGACGATCTCCCGCGACACTTCCTTCGACAGCGTGATGCCGCGCTCGTCGGCGGCCTCGCGATACCAGTTGGCGAGGCAGTTGCGGCAGAAGCCGGCGAGATTCATGAGATCGATGTTCTGTACGTCCGTGCGCTCGCGCAAGTGCGCGACGAGACGGCGAAAGGCTGCCGCCTCCAACTCCAGCGTCGTCCCGGGGTCAATCGCGGTCGTGTCGGTCATTGAGGCACTCCCTTCAGTCGGCATCGGATCCGAAGAATCGCACGGCTCTCACATCGGGATCAGCGCCCGCGCCTGCAAGGATGCGCTGCATGGCCTCCGCCAGCCGGCCGGCCCACTCGGCCTGGCCGCTCTCCGATGCGATCAGGTCCTGGCGTATCTCGATGATGGCGTGGGCGAGGCCGCGTGACGTCCCGTGGCGCCACATGCAGTCGCCCTTGAGGCGACCGGTGTAAGGCTCGTTGTCGCCGATCACAAGTGCAGGATCGGCACCGAGGTCCGTAAGCAAGGCGTGGGCGAGACGCGGGTCCTTGTCCCAGAGCACCGCGCCGTGCCAGGGACGCGCCACGCCACGCCAGGCCGGCGTAAAGCTGTGCACCGAGAGCAGCACCGGAACGATACCCGCGCCGAGCGCGCGGTCGATCACCTCGGCAACGGCCGCGTGATAGGGATCATAGTAGCGCGCGATGCGCTTCGCCCGTTCCTCGACGGTGAGCGACCGGTTGCCGGGGACGATGGCACCGTCGGAGAGACGCATGATCAGCGTCGGATCGTCCTCGCCGCGATTGCAGTCGATGAGAAGGCGCGAGTAGCGGGTCATGACGGCCGGCGCGCCGAGCCATGCCGCCATCCCTACGGTGACGCCCCGCGCGCCGATGTCATAGCCGATGTGGCGCGCGAGTTCGGCGGGCGGCAGCCCGAGCGTGCCGTACTCCTCGGGCAGCACATTGGCGGCATGATCGCAGAGGAGGATGATGCCCGCGCTCAGCGAGCCGGGAAGGCGCTCGAACGCCTCCGTGGTCAGCGCCTCGACGCCGAGGGCGGGGCCGCAAGCCGTTTCAGGTCGCATCGACACCTCGTCTTCCGGCGGTCATGCAATTTTCGAAACGGATCATCGAAAATGCGGGGGTTGATTAAAGCTGCGTCCGGGCCTTCAATGGTGCCGTGCCGTCCCAAGCACGCGCAACCTCAAAGCTGCCGCTTTCCTTGCCAACGCTTTGCCCTCCCAGCAAGGCGCGGCCGCGCCGAGACCCCCCCATGTGTCTCATCCGTGAAACCATGACCGCACGATCCTTAACTCTGCCGCTCGCGGCAATCCTGCTCCTGATCGCGACGGCGCGGCCGGCTCTCGCCGACCTTACCTTCTGCAACGCCACGCAGAGCCGCGTCGGCGTCTCGATCGGCTATCAGGATCCGGATGGTTGGGCGACCGAGGGGTGGTGGAACATCGCGTCGCAGTCTTGCGAAACGCTCTTGAAAGGCGCAGTGCCTAGCCGGTTTATCTACGTCCACGCCGTGGACTACGACCGCGGCGGCGAATGGGCAGGCACGAACTTCATGTGCACCGCCGACAAAACGTTCTCCATCCGGGGGGTTCAGGATTGCCCGAAACGCGGATATAAGCGCACGGGCTTTTTTGAAGTCGACACCGGAGAGGCTCAAGAGTGGACGGTCCGCCTCACCGATCCGGACGATAAAGACGAGAATAAAGAGGCAGTCGGCCAATGAGACGCAATCGGCGGGTCAAGATCGTTGCGACGCTTGGACCCGCGTCGTCGGCGCCGGAGGTCATCGAGCGCCTCTTCCTTGCGGGTGCCGACGTCTTCCGTATCAACATGAGCCATTCAAGCCCGGACACGGCGCATGCGCTGGTGCGCGCGATCCGCGACCTCAGCGCCAAGCACCGCTGCTCGGTTGGCGTATTGTGCGATCTGCAGGGGCCGAAGTTCCGCCTCGGCGAGTTCGTCGACGGGCGGGCGCTGGTCAAGGCCGGCGAGCACTTCCGCTTCGATCAGACGGGCGTGCCGGGAACCGCGCAACGCGTGAGCCTGCCCCATCCCTCGATCTTCGAGGCGGTGAAGCCCGGCCATACGCTGCTGATCGACGACGGCACGCTCAGGATGCGCGTCACCGACGTCGCGAACCAGAGCATCATCGCCGAGGTTCTGACCGGCGGCGTGCTGTCGAGCCGCAAGGGCCTCAGCCTGCCGGATACGCTGCTGCCGGTCGGCCCGCTCACGAACAAGGACCGCAAGGATCTCGATCTCGCGCTGAAGCTCGGCGCGGACTGGATCGCGCTCTCGTTCGTGCAGCGCGCCGAGGACATCATCGAGGCCAAGACCCTCATCGACGGCCGTGCCGCGGTGCTCGCCAAGATCGAGAAGCCGTCCGCCATCGAGCAGATCGACGACATCATCGCCGCCGGCGACGCCTTCATGGTGGCGCGCGGCGACCTCGGCGTCGAGATGCCGGTCGAGCGCGTGCCCGGCCTGCAGAAGCAGATCACGCGCAAGGCGCGCGCCGCGGGCAAGCCGATCGTGATCGCCACTCAGATGCTGGAAAGCATGACGTCGTCGCCGATGCCGACGCGCGCCGAGGTGTCGGACGTGGCGACGGCCGTGTTCGACGGCGCGGACGCCATCATGCTGTCGGGGGAGTCCGCCGTCGGGCAGTACCCGGTCGAGACGATCCAGATGATGGACCGCATCGCGCACGAGGTCGAGAACGACCCCAGCTACGACGCGTTCGTGCACGCGATCGAGTTCCCGCCGATGCCGACCGGCGCCGACGCCATCGCGGCGGCCGCGCATGCCATCTCGGGCACGGTCAAGGTGGCGGCGATCCTCTGCTACACGGCGACCGGCTCGACGGCGCTGCGCGTCGCGCGCGAGCGTCCGAACCTGCCGGTGATCGGGCTCACACCGATCGCGCGCACGGCGCAGCGGCTGGCGCTCGTGTGGGGCATCGAGACGGTGCTGACGAGCGATCCCGAGGACCTCGCGGACATGGTGCGCAAGGCGACGCGGATCGCCTACGAGGGCGGCTTCGTGAAGCCCGGCCAGGGCGTGGTCATCACCTGCGGCGTGCCGCTCGGCTCGCCCGGCGCGACCAACATGATCCGGCTCGCCTTCGTCGACGAGCACGGGCTGCCTGACGGACACAGCCCGGACTACGTGCCGGTCGGCGGCAAGGTGCCGGTCGAGCGGCGGGCGCCGCCCAAGATCGCGTCCTGACGACTAGGCTGCACCGAGGAAGACGGCGCGGACAAACTCCCGATAGAGCAGCACTTGGCGCGGCAGCGCGTGCTTGTCCTTCAGCATCTTCGACAGGACGATGCCGAAAAGGGGTCAGCCGCTGGTCGCGCGCAACGTCATGCCGGCGTAGGCTGGCACCCACGCAATGCGCATGCGACACCGCGGTGGCCGGCTCGCATGCGACAGCGCGAGAAAGGCAATCGGAAATCGCTAGATGCCCTGGCCCTCGACCTCGATCTTGAGGTCGTCGCGGGCCTTCTTCGCATCCGGCAGGTTCGGATGCACCTTGAGCACGCTCTCATAGGCCTCGAGCGCCGCTTTCTTCTCGCCCAGGTGCTGCAGCAGGTTGCCGAGGCCCTCCAGCGCCTTGTAGTGGCGCGGCTCAAGCGCGAGCACGCGGCGCAGATCGCCGAGCGCGCGCTTGTAGTCGTTGTCGAGGTAGTAGAGGTAGGCGCGGCGGTTCCAGGCCTCGGCGTAGTCCGGCTGCAACTCGACCACCGCGTTCAAGAGCTTCATCGCCAGCGCGCGATCCTGCGCCTCGGCTGCGGCCGCGGCGCGGGCCAGCAGGAGGTCGGCTGTCGGGCTTCCCGAATGCTGCCAGAGCTGCTCGATGGCGCTCGCGACCTCGGTCGCCGTCGCCTCGTCGGGTGCCGTTGCAAGACGCGCATAGAGCTCGTCCAGGAGCTTGGCCTGCTGCTCGGGCGACTCCGCGGGGGGCGGCGCGCTCTTCTCCGGCGCCGGCGGGGTCTCGGCACGCGGCGCGGGCTTGGGGTCTGCGCGCGGCGCGGGCATGGTGTCTGCGCGCGGCGCGGGCATGGGGTCCTGATGTGGAGGTGGACCTTCTTCAGGCACGGCGTGGCCCGGCGGGGGCTGGACCTGTGCCCATGCGGCGAGGGGCGAGGCCGTCACAAGAAGCGCGGCCAGCAGCATAGGGCCGCTCATGCGGCGCAGGGACCGGTAATCTATCATAGCGGAAAGATAGGAGCGCGCGGCGGCGACGTCAAAGGGCAGCGATCACCGGACGCGGACACGCAAATCCGCCCGCGCACCTCGACGGTGCCGGGCGGACGACCCCCCTCGCGAATTTCGGCATGCGCGGAGAGCCCCGTCTGCCGACCGGGCCCTCTACGGATCAGCCCTGGCGCGCCTTGAAGCGGCGTTGGGTCTTGTTGATCACGTAGACGCGGCCCTTGCGCCGGACGAGGCGATTGTCGCGGTGACGCGAGCGCAGGGACTTGAGCGAGTTTCTTACTTTCATCGTTCTCGACCAAATTACAGGCAAGGCGGGCGGATGGTGGGCACTAGAGGGATCGAACCTCTGACCCCTACCATGTCAAGGTAGTGCTCTACCGCTGAGCTAAGTGCCCATCCGAGCCAAAACAGGTATTCAGGAGCGCCCCGTATACTGGCATTGCCTCGGGTAGGCAAGCGAGGAAACCATGGCACCGCGAACGGTCGCAGGGCGGCTTTTTCATGCAGCCGGGACGGCGACCCGAGAGACACCCTCCCTCCGGGCATGGCCGCCGGCTGCGCGGTCTTTTTTGCCTTGCAAGAGGGCGGGCCCTGACCTCTGGGAGCCGGCCACCCTTCATTCCATCGCGTAAGGGTTTGAAGTCGGTTCTCAGGCCGAAACGAGAAGCGGTTTTCACGGGGTCTAGCCGGACCGTTTCGCGCCACCATCGGAAACTAATTGAATGGGACCGTCACGCGTCCACCTGCCGATGCCGTCCACGCGTCGCCATCGCCAATGGTTGTACCGTCTCTGATTCCGCCAAGGGCAACGCCGCCAACCCGATCGATTTCATTATATCTCATCTCGGGCGCGTAGGAATAATACTCGCCCCGACCAAAAACAGCGACCTGGAATGAACCGAAATCTTTTTCGAAACCCAGTTTCAGCGCCGCGACTGCGGCCGCTTCGTCGCGCTCAAGCGAGAGGGACTGCGCAACACCTACCATGCCCGCTGACGTATACTGCCCATCGTATTCCGTGTGAGCCCAGTAGACGCCGACCTCAGCGTCGATGGTCAAGACAAAGCCTGCGCCCAACGGCAGCGTGCTTCCGGCTCCGACATAGCCGCCGAGATAGCCTGTGCCGTTGTCCTCATCGAGCGTGAACGGTACGGGCGCCCCACCAGAGACCCGGCCTCCGTTGATCGTGAACTCCGTGTCGATCCGACGATAACCCGCACCAAGCTTGAGGTCGGCAACACCGAAAATCGGCTTCGAACCCGCGGTTTGCGCCTCGAGGGCGATGCCCCAAGTCCGCGTATCCAGCTTCGACTCGTAGACCGCGACCCCTGCCCCATAACCGACGCTGGATTGCAGGTTCGGGTCCGGGTCGAACAACGGCATGCGGTTGCATGCCTGGGCGAGCGTCAACGTCTGACAGCTTATGACTTGGTCGCCGTCATGCTCGGCATAATATCCCTTAACCCCGGCGACCACGGGTGCACCCATAAAAATGCCCGTACCGGCAAGGCTGAGGTCAAGGCGCGCGCCGTCGACATCTCCGTCGTGGTTCTGCTCCCTGGAAGGCACCGAGACGGGCGCGTTCTGGACGAAAAAGTCGAAAGTATGCGTGAAGCTGCTTTCGGGCAGATCCAGATACTCGTAGCTGATCTCTGCGCTTGATCCCGGCTCTATGGCGGTCGCATTCTTCGCGAAGAAAAAACAGGCCATGATGCCTGCCGCGGTTCTCCAAAACAAATGCATTACAATTCTCCGAGGGACGCATCGCATGGGCCATTTCGGCACGACCAAGCGATTTCGGCGTCATCCGTACGGATGATCGTCAATGCAGACCGATACTTGTGTTGCAGTAGGGATACTTTACGCCGAAGCGTGATTCCGCCACCCCGGCAACCCGCGGTGCGGTCTGCTTTATGCCAGCACGCGAGGCTATGCGGCGGCGAGCAGGCGCTCGACCTCGCGTACCAGATCCTTGAGGTGGAAGGGCTTCGAGAGCACACGGGCGTCACGCGGCGCAGTGGTCTCGTTGTTCAATATAACGGCGGCAAAGCCCGTGATAAACATGATCTTGAGCTCGGGATCGATCTCGGCGGCGCGGCGCGCGAGCTCGATGCCGTCCATGCGCGGCATCACGATGTCGGTCAGCAGCAGCGTGAACGGCTCCTGCTGCAGGCGCTCGTAGGCGTCCTCGCCGTTGGCGAACGCAATCACCTCATAGCCCGCCTTGCCCAAGGCGCGCTCGAGGAATCCGCGCATGGAGTCGTCATCCTCAGCCAGCAGTATTCGGCACATGGGAACGCGGGAGGGCTTGGCGGTCATGGGATTTTTTACTCGGAATGTCCACTTATCAGTGATAGCCAGAAGGCACAGAAATCTGACGCGAGTTTGGTAAACGGAGCGTGAAACCCGAGACACGCGTAGCTGATGTGTAGCAAGAGGCGGGCCAACCGTGGAAAAATCGAGCTTGCTGCATTTTCCACGGCAGGGGACGGCAAATGCCGGCCGGCAGCGTGGACAGCCGCGGTCGAGGTTGGCACACTGCGCACGCGGCGACACATTTCGGTTCATTCATGGTTGCTGCTCCGCTCCGGCAATCGGCGTCAGACGGTGAGGCCCACGTCGCATTCAGGATGAGATGACCGCCAAGACCCCCCTCCCGCTCAGCACCGAACTCGAGCCGCCATTCACCGTTATCGTGCCGCGTGTGCAGACTGCGCCGTTCGTACTGTGCTCGCCGCATTCGGGCCGCGTCTACCCGCGCGCGTTCCTCGACCAGTCGCGGCTCGATCCGCAGACGCTCAGAAAGAGCGAGGACTGCTTCGTCGACGAGCTGTTTCAGGGCGCGGCCGCGCTCGGCGTGCCGATGATCGCCGCGCGCTTCCCGCGGGCTTATCTCGACGTCAACCGCGAGCCCTATGAACTCGACCCGGAGCTGTTCGCCGATCCGCTTCCCGACTATGCGAACAGCCAGTCGGTGCGCGTGGTCGGCGGGCTCGGCACCATCGCCCGCATCGTCGCGGACGGCGAGGAGATCTACCGCGCGCGTCTCGGCGTGGAAGAGGCGCTGGCGCGCATCGAGCAGTTGTACTTCCCCTTCCACACCGCGTTGCAGGCGCTGATCCAGGAGACCAAGGCCCGGTTCGGCTACGCCATCCTCGTCGACTGCCACTCTATGCCGTCGGCACAGATGGCGCAGAGCAGCGGGCCGCGTCCGGACTTCGTGCTCGGCGACCGCTTCGGCGCCGCGTGCGATCCGAAGCTCACGCGCTATCTCCGCGACACGCTCGCGACGGAGGGCTACGACGTGCAGCTCAATCGGCCTTACGCGGGCGGATACATCACCGAGCACTACGGGCGGCCCTACCGAGGCGTGCAGGCCGTGCAAATCGAGATCAACCGCGCGCTCTATCTCGACGAGGTCCGCTTCACGCCCACGCCCGGCTTCGCGCGGCTCAAGACCGATCTCACGCGCATCGCCGGGATGCTGTTCTCGGCCGTGCCGGCCATGATCGAGCAGCGCGACGCCGCGGAGTGAGCAGCCACCTCCCTGTTGCCTAGCGCAGCAGATCCGCCGGAATAAAAAAAAGGGCCGTCCGATGGACGGCCCAAGTCTAGGGAGGAAACGCCCAAGGAGGGCTCGTGATCCGAAGGATCACATGGCAAATCTATGCTGCAGCGCGGCAATGCGCAAGCCCCCACCCCCAAGGTCGATGCTGCATCGCGCTCGGCGCGCCCGATGAGCCACAGTACCGTTCGGTAACGGCTTTTTCGAAGGCTCCGCGCACGGGCCGCCATGGCGGCAATTTGTCTTTAGTTTCCATGCGCTAAAGCGTCGCAACGGCCGGTGCATAAAAAAAGGGCCGTCCAGGTACGGACGGCCCAAGTCTAGGGAGGAAACGCCCAAGGAGGGCTGCGGCAGGCCGAGCGAGGCTCGGCGATGTCGCACTGCAAAATATCGGATGGGCATTTCCGAAAGGAAAGTGCAAAAACTGCAGAGCTGCCATTACGCAAGGGTAGGGCAGACAACTCGGGATTTGGCTGGATCTTGCGTGGCATTCCCAAGACGACGCCAATTCATCGAGACATCGGCGTCAAAAAGAGGCCGTTCGAACGAGCGAACGGCCCAAGTCTAGGGAGGAAACGCCCGTATTGGGCTGCGGTGGCGAAGAAGTGCTCCCTCGAAACCGCAGAATTGGTATGCCCTTGTTCGCTCGGAGCGGCAACTTACGGCGGCTTTTATGTCGATATTTATGGTGAATATGGTGCGGACCCGCAACACAAATATCGACGCCTCTCGCTTCTACTCCAGTCATGAGTATTACCAAGGACTGCTTCTGCAGGCCGTAACTTCGTAACATCCATGTTCAACTTAAGTCTCGGATAACAATCGTGACTTTCCCAACCGGCTCCCGTTTCAAAGACCTTCTTGCGCTTGGCCATGACTTGGCGGACCGATCGGGGGCCGTCATCCGCCCCCACTTCCGCCGTCCGATCGCGGTCGCGAACAAGGCCGGCAAGGCGGCGTTCGATCCCGTCACCAAGGCGGACCAGGCCGCCGAGCGCGCGATCGCACGCATGATTCGGACACGCGCGCCCGAGCATGGCGTCGTCGGCGAGGAGTACGGGCGCGAGCGCGAGGATGCCCCGTTCCAGTGGGTGGTCGATCCCATCGACGGCACGCGCTCATTCATCACCGGTACGCCGATGTGGGGCACCTTGATCGGCCTGCTCTATGATGGGGCGCCGGTGCTGGGGCTCATGGACCAGCCGTTCACCGGCGAGCGTTTCTGGTCGGCCGAGAAGGCGGCCTACGCGCGGGAAGCGGGCAGGGCAGCGCGGCGGATCCGCACGCGCTCATGCGAGCGCGTGGCAGACGCGCTCATCATGACGACGAGCCCGGACCTGTTCGAATCCGGCGCGGAGACCGACGGCTTCGCACGCGTGAAGCGCGAGGCACGCATGACCCGCTACGGCGGGGACTGCTACGCCTATTGCCTGCTGGCCTCCGGCTTCGTCGATCTCGTCATCGAGGCCGGGCTCAAGAGCTACGACATCGTCGCCTTGATCCCCATCGTCGAGCGCGCGGGCGGCCGCGTCACCACGTGGGACGGCGGGCCGCCGACCGCCGGCGGGCGCATCATCGCCTCGGGAGATCCGGCGCTGCACGAGCGCGCGCTGAAGCTGCTCAACCGCTAGTTTCTCCTGTCATCCCGGAACGCGAAGGCGAAGCCGCAGCGTTATCCGGGACCCAGGGGCCTCCTGCGGCGACGCTCGTGGATGGGCGGCGCTCGGGCGCGTTACGCGGCGGCTTCGTCGAGGCCCATATAGGCGTCGAAAGCGGCCCAGAAGCGCAGCCGGATCGAGTCCGCCTCCTGCAGGATCTCGTGGCGGGACGAGGGAAGCAGAACGTGCGTGCCGACCTTGAGGCCGACCGCGAAGTCCTCGATGGCGCGCGAGGAGACGATCTGGTCCTTGCCGGCGACAAAGACCATCATCGGAACGCGAACCGACGCCGCGTATCCGTCCGACGAGACCAGGGCCATGGAGCGGTAGGCCGCGCGCAGCCAGCCGATGGTCGGCGAGCCGAGGCCGAGCGCGGGATTGGCGTCCAGCACCGCCTTGTTGCGGTTCCAGCGCTCGCGGTCCGAGGTCAGGATGTTGCCGTCGAAGGGACGTTGCTCGACGACCGTGTCGGAGCCGCCCTTGATGTAGCTGCGGGAGAAGCTTGCGAGGCAGCCAATCTCTCCATAGGCGCGGGCGAGCGCCTGCGGATAGCCGACACGCTCATCGGAAATGGCGAGCATGGGTGCGGTCAGGATCATGCGCTCGAACCATGAGCCCGGCCGGCCGGCATTTCTCAGCAGCACGTTGGCGCCCATCGAATGGCCGAGCGCGATGAACGGCGGCGGGCAGTCGGGCAGCACGATCTCCTTCATGAAGAGCGTGAGATCGCTGTCGTACTCGCTGAAGGAGCCGACGTGGCCCTTGCGGGGGTTGGAGAGCTGGCGTGACGAGCCGCCCTGCCCGCGCCAGTCCATGGTCGCCACCGCGAAGCCGCGCCGGCGCAGGTCCGCCACGACCTCGAAATACTTCTCTATGAATTCGCCGCGGCCGCCCAGCAGGCAGACCGTGCCGCGGCGGGGGCCGCGCGTCGCGTCCCAGCGCACGAACCTCAGCCGCACGCCGTCGCGCGTCTTGAGCTCGCCTGGAACGGCGCCGCCCGGCACCGGGTTCTTGGCCAGTGCGACCAGCTTCATGCTTCCGACCCCGCTTCGCAAATCACCGGCGGCGGAGGATAGCATGAGGAGAGAGCCGACAAACGGCAATCGGCAGCGGAGGGATCCCGACCGCTCTCGCGATGCTGCTCGTCGGCCCGAATTATTTCACCCAGCGCCAGTCTCTGTAAGCCATGCTCCGGTGGCGATCGCGGGGGCGAGCGGCAATGACCTCGCCCGAGCAGCGGTCGACGCGCAGCTTGAAGGGGCGCCCGGATTCGTAGCGGCGGGCGCGGAGGTGGACGATGCCACCCTCGCCGCCCATGGGCTGGATGCCGGCCCAGCCTTCCCTGCGCAGGCGATGCTTGATCTGCCAGGGCTCGAGACATGCATAGCGCTCTGCGCGCACGGGCGGACGCTCCGCGTAGCGCGGCGGAGGAGGCGCGCTGGCGCGCGGCGGCGGCATGGGCACGGGATAGCCGTCCTTGATCGAGCCGGGCAGCGGCTCGCGGTCATCGCCATAAGGCTCCTCGTAGCGCTCCTCGTACTGCTCGGAGGGCGCGCCGTACCGCTCGCTGTAGCGCGCGGGGGGCTGATAGCCCTCGTCCGCATAGGCGTCGTCGTAGGGCGGCTCGGCATAGTCCTCGCCGTCGAGGTCGGCAGCGGACGCGGCGCCCGACAAGGGCAACGTGGCAGCGATAACGCAGGCCGCCATCAGGCAGCCCGTGACGAATGAAGCTCGCATGGCTCACTCCAAGTTCTGGGCGCCGTTGCGCGTTCGGGGGGTCCCCTGCCGGGGCGCTCGGCCGGCCGTGTCATTCTCGGGTCCGGTACATGAACGCCAGATGAAGGCTTTTGGTTTTACCTTTGGAGCGCTGAACTTGGCCGGCCTCCGCCGGCCGCATTGCGGCGGACCTGCCTCCCCCTTGAAGGCCGGCGGACCCCTCCTAAATGGATTTCGTGCGCACGCCCTTCGGGGGTGCGCCCTGAAGCGTGAGAGCGCCTCAGGTCTTTGGTGGGGACCGATGATTCCACGCTTCGGACGACAGGGTCCGAAGCGATCATGGTCCGAAGCCGCGATCCGGCCCTTCACAGGGCGGATCTCAACCAGTCGCTTCATCAGGAGGACTAACGTCATGCGACATTTCGATCTCACCCCCCTCTATCGCTCCACCGTGGGCTTCGACCGCCTCGCCCAGCTTCTCGACAGCGTCACGGGCGGCGACTTCGACGCCCCGTATCCGCCCTATAACATCGAGCGCCTCGGCGAGAACGAGTACCGGATCACCATGGCGGTGGCCGGCTTCGCCGCCGACGAGATCAAGGTGGACGTGAAGGAGAGCACGCTTTCCGGCCGCGGCGAGAAGAAGGCCGAGGCCACCGAGAGCGACGAGCGGCGCTACCTGCACCGTGGCATCGCGGCGCGCAGCTTCGAGCGGCGCTTCCAGCTCGCCGACCATGTCGAGGTGAAGGGCGCGGATCTCAAGGACGGGCTACTCAACGTCGACCTCGTGCGCAACCTGCCCGAGCGCATGCGTCCGCGGTCGATCCCGATCGGCACCGGCTCCGAGCCCAAGCAGATCGAGCAGGCGGCCTAAGCCCGAAGCGCACAGGCGCATTCCATCGATGCGACTTGGAGCGGCGGCGGTTCTGCCGCCGCTCGTTTTTCAGCCGATGTGCCCAGAGCGCGTTCACGCGCTTGCGTTCCGTTCGCTCGCGCTCACGCCCTTAGTGCGGCTCGGGCTCGAAGCGCGCGGCTACGCGCTTAATCACGCTTGTGTCGCAGGGCAAAATCTGCAAAATTCGCTAAAAGGTCAGCAATCCTGTCCTTTATGCGCGGGCTTCGCCGCGTCGCGCCTTTCCTGGCGTGGGTGCGGTTGTTCGGCTCACGATGGTCGCGGGCAGAGGGGAGCAGGCGGCTGGCTTGGCGGGAGGTCGGTTTCGTGTTGGCAGAGCGGGCAGATTTCACGCGCGATAGAGCGCGCCTGGCGGCGACCGCGGCTCGGCGCAGGGCCGCGGGGCAGACCCCGCGCATCAAGCGAAAGCGCCGCTTGCGCGCCTAGTCGTGGCCCGGCGACGCGCCGTCGAATGAACAGACCGCAACTCCCGTCGTTTTGCTCTTGAGCACCCGAGGACCCGTCAATGACCCGCGAAACGCCCATCAACGGCTTCGAGCGCCCGGAGGCGCAGGGACTTTTCGACCCCGCCCTTGAGCGCGATGCCTGCGGCGTCGGCTTCATCGCCAACCTCAAGGGCGTGAAGTCGCATCGGGTGATCTCGGACGCGCTCAAGATGCTGTGCAATCTCGAGCATCGCGGCGCGGTCGGCGCGGATCCGCTGGCCGGCGACGGCGCCGGCATCCTGATCCAGATTCCGCACGTCTTCCTCTCCGAGGAGTGCGCGAAGCTCGGCTTCAAGCTGCCCGCGGCGCAGCACTATGCGGTCGGCCAGCTTTTCATGCCGCAGGACGAGCGGCTCGACGCCCATTGCCGGAGCGCGTGGGCGCGCATCCTCGGCGAGGAAGGGCTCGAGCTCCTCGGCTGGCGCGCGGTGCCGGTCGACAACTCCTGCCTCTCGGACATGGTGCGCGCCACCGAGCCCGTGCACCGGCAGATCTTCATCGGGCGCCCGAAGGGGATGAGCGAGCACGACTTCGAGCGGCGCCTCTACCTCGTGCGCAAGATCGTGTCGAACGCGCTGCAGAACTCCTATCGCGGGCGCGATATCGGACACTATCCCGTCAGCCTGTCGTGCCGCACCGTGGTCTACAAGGGGATGTTCCTCTCCTATCAGGTCGGCGCCTACTACAAGGACCTCATGGACCCGCGCGTCGTCTCGGCGATGGCGCTCGTGCACCAGCGCTTCTCTACCAACACGTTCCCGTCGTGGAAGCTCGCGCACCCCTACCGCATGGTGGCGCACAACGGCGAGATCAACACGCTGCGCGGCAACGTGAACTGGATGGCCGCGCGGCAGGCGTCGGTCTCCTCGCCGCTGTTCGGCGACGACATCGAGAAGCTGTGGCCGATCTCCTACGAGGGGCAGTCGGACACGGCCTGCTTCGACAACGCGCTCGAGTTCCTCACCATGGGCGGCTACAGCCTGGCGCATGCCGCCATGATGCTGATCCCCGAGGCGTGGGCCGGCAACCCGCAGATGGATGCCAAGCGGCGCGCGTTCTACGAGTATCACGCCTGCCTCATGGAGCCGTGGGACGGCCCGGCCGCCATGGCCTTCACCGACGGCCGGCAGATCGGCGCCACGCTCGACCGCAACGGCTTGAGGCCCGCACGCTACATCGTGACCCGCGACGACATGGTGATCATGAGCTCGGAAGCGGGCGTGATCGTCGTGCCGGAGGAGGAGATCGTCAAGAAGTGGCGGCTGCAGCCCGGCAAGATGCTGCTCATCGACCTCGAGAAGGGCTGCATCATCTCGGACGAGGAGCTCAAGGCGGAGCTTTCCGCCAAGCATCCCTACGAGAGCTGGGTGAAGCGTACGCAGATCATGGTCTCCGACCTGCCGCTCTCGACCAAAAAGGCCGAGCCGCGCCGGAGCAACATCGCCCTGCTCGATCTGCAGCAGACTTTCGGCTACACGCAGGAGAGCCTCAAGTTCCTCATGACGCCGATGGGCGCCCGGGGCGAGGAGGCGATCGGCTCCATGGGCAACGACTCGCCGATCTCGGCGCTGTCGAACAAGCCCAAGCTCTTGCATACGTACTTCAAGCAGAACTTCGCGCAGGTCACCAACCCGCCGATCGACAGCATCCGCGAGGAGCTGGTGATGAGCCTGGTGTCGTTCATCGGGCCGAGGCCGAACATCCTCGACCTCGAGGGGACGTCGAAGGTGAAGCGGCTCGAGGTGACGCAGCCGATCCTCACCAACGAGGACCTCGAGCGGATCAGGCAGATCGGCGAGGTGAAGGACAACCACTTCGCCTCAATCACGATCGACATCACGTTTCCTGTCGACAAGGGGCCGTCCGGCATGGCGCCGGCCGTCGACGTCGTGTGCGCGGAGGCCGAGGAGGCGGTGCGCTCGAAAGGCTGCAACATCGTCATCCTCTCGGACCGGCGCGCCGGGCCCGACCGCATCCCGATCCCCTCGCTGCTCGCCACGTCGGCCGTGCATCATCACCTGATCCGGCAGGGCCTCAGGACGTCCGTCGGCCTCGTCGTCGAGACCGGCGAGGCGCACGAGGTGCACCAGTTCTGCACGCTCGCGGGCTACGGGGCAGAGGCCATCAATCCCTACCTCGCCTTCGACACGCTCGCCGTGATGACGCCCGAGCTCGGGCCGGACCTTACGCCCGAGGACGTCAAGAAGAAGTACATCAAGGCCATCGGCAAGGCGCTGCTCAAGGTCATGGCCAAGATGGGCATATCGACCTACCAGTCCTACTGCGGCGCGCAGATCTTCGACGCCGTGGGCCTCCGCACGCCGTTCGTGCGCAAGTACTTCACCGGCACCCATACACAGGTCGAGGGAGTCGGCTTGCGCGAGATCGCGCGCGAGACCTTCGACCGGCATGCGGCGGCGTTTGGCAACGCGCCGGTGCTCGCCAACGCGCTCGAGGTGGGCGGCGACTATGCCTACCGCGTGCGCGGGGAAGCCCACGTGTGGCGACCGAACGTTGTTGCGGACCTGCAGCATGCCGTGCGCTCGACCGATCCCGCGGACGCCATGAGCGGACGCATCCCGCAGAAGTACCGCGACTATGCCAAGGCCATCGACGCGCAGTCCGAGCAGCTCCTGACGCTACGCGGCCTGTTCCGCATCCGCTCGGCGCAGAGCATGGGGCGCAAGCCGGTGCCGATAGAGGAGGTGGAGCCCGCAGTCGAGATCGTGAAGCGGTTCGCGACCGGTGCGATGAGCTTCGGCTCCATCTCGCGCGAGGCCCACACCACGCTCGCCATCGCCATGAACCGCATCGGCGGCAAGTCCAACACCGGCGAGGGCGGCGAGGAGGCGGACCGCTTCAAGCCGCTGCCCAACGGCGATTCCATGCGCTCGGCGATCAAGCAGGTCGCTTCGGGCCGCTTCGGCGTCACCACCGAGTACCTCGTCAACTCGGACATGATGCAGATCAAGATGGCGCAGGGCGCCAAGCCCGGCGAGGGCGGACAACTTCCCGGCCACAAGGTCGACGCCACCATCGCCAAGGTGCGTCACTCGACGCCGGGCGTGGGACTCATCTCGCCCCCGCCGCATCACGACATCTACTCGATCGAGGACCTGGCGCAGCTCATCTTCGACCTCAAGAACACCAACCCCGAAGGGCTGGTGTCGGTGAAACTCGTGTCCGAGGTCGGCGTCGGCACGGTCGCCGCCG
>NZ_JADZBI010000113.1 GCF_020852195.1 Hyphomicrobium sp.
GCGAAAGCCGCGGTTGATCTGCACCTGGCCCTTGTCGTCGACCCACGGCACGCGGAAGATGATCTGCCGCTCCGGCTCGCAGATGCGCTCGATCAGGGCGCTTTCCGCGTAGTGTGGGTGCTTGGCGATGACGGCGCCGAGGCTGTCGAGCACCTCGCGTGCGGCTTGATGGAATTCGTCCTCCCCTGGATTGCGGCGCAGCACGTCCGCAAAAATCGGTTCCAGCTTCTCGTCGAGCATTTCGTCGGTCTTCCCCACGGTCTTGTTGGTTTTGGCAAACAAAAAGACGGGAGCGACCCGTCTCGCCGCTGCCACGGACGAGGCGGACCGAAAGGCTGCTCGGGTGTCAGGGACGCGCCATCTATACGAAAGACGACAAGGACGCACAAAAAATAGGCGATATGCACAAATTTAGATCAGACAGCGGACGGAATCACAGGCCCTGAGGCGCTTCTTTTTGGGAGTCAGGGCTGCTTGAGCGTGAGGGGAAGGCCCGCCGCCATCAGCACGACATGATCCGCCTCGGCGGCGACGGCTGCGTTGAGGCGCCCCTGCGCATCGCGGAAGGCGCGGGCCAGCGCGTTGTCCGGCACGATGCCGAGCCCGACCTCGTTCGACACGGCGACGATCGGCCCGGCTGCGCTGCGCAAGGCGTCGATGAGCTGCGTGCACTCCATCTCGATGTCGCGCCCCGTCAGCATGACGTTGCTGAGCCACAGCGTCAGGCAGTCGATCAGCATGGGACGGGGATCGTCCGCCGCCTCGCGGACGGCGTCCGGGAGCGCGAGCGGCACCTCGCGTGTGGCCCACCCCGGCCCGCGGCGGGCAGCATGCAGGGCGATCCGCTCCGTCATCTCTAAGTCGTGGGCTTCGCCCGTTGCCACATAGACCCAGGGCGGAGGCAGTGCCGTGACCAGCCCTTCCGCAAACCGGCTCTTTCCCGAGCGCGCGCCGCCGAGGACGAGGGTGAGACGAGGCAGCAGGTGAGCCATGTGACGGGTCCGATTGAGAAAACCGCCTTTGTTTGACAGGACTTGAACGCAAAGGCTATCTCAATCCGCAAGCTGGTGCGCGACCCGCCCACGGGCGCCGACACGCGTTCAGCACCGAGCCTTCCCCCGCATCCCGGACGCGCCACCGGCGCCGTCGGTTTCAACCATTGCAGGCCTTCCTGGACGATCGCGACCGAACCACCGATGCGCCGACTATGATCTTTCCGCCGGACATCTTTCCCGAGTTCCCGGACATGGCGCCGGGCGAGGTCTGGCTCGTGGGGGCAGGCCCCGGCGATCCACGCCTGCTCACGCTGCTCGCCGTCCATGCGTTGCGCTCGGCCGACACCATCGTGCATGACGCGCTGGTCGATCCGCGCATCCTGCGTCTCGCCCGCGACGGCGCCGAGATCCGCTTCGCCGGCAAGCGCGGCGGTCGGCCGTCTGCGCAGCAGCGCGACATCAACGAGCTGATCATCGCCGAGGCGAGGAGGGGCTGCCGGGTGCTGCGTCTCAAGGGCGGCGATCCTTTCGTCTTCGGGCGCGGAGGGGAGGAGGCGCACGCGCTCGTGCGCGAGGGTATTCCGTTCCGCATCGTCCCCGGGCTGACATCCGGTCTTGCCGCCCCGGCGCTTGCGGGCATTCCCGCCACCACACGCGAGACCAACCACGCGGTCATTCTCGCCGCCGGCCATCGCGCCGAGGGCGACAGTGCGGCCTGCGCCTGGGAAGCCCTTGCCGCCACCGGACAGCCGATCATTCTCTACATGGCGCTGGCCCAGCTCGAGGAGATCGTTGCGGCCTTCCTGCGCGGCGGCATGAGCCCCGAGACGCCCGCGGCCGTCATCTCGCACGCGACCAGCGATGACGAGCGCATCGTCGATACGCGCCTCGCCGATCTCGTAGCTGCCACGCGGGCGGACCACGTCGAGGCGCCCGCCATCATCGTCGTCGGCGCCATTGCGGGGCTGCGTACCGTGCTCGCGTCCACCATGGTGAAGCCATGACGGATGCTAACGATAGCGCAAACCCGCCGACTTTCGGCCCGGACTTCACGGCTGCCTTCCGCGACCTCGTGCTCTGGCGCCGCGACGTACGCCGCTTCCGCACCGATCCGGTTCCGGAGGCCCTCGTCGAGCGCCTGATCGACCTCGCCTGCCATGCCCCGTCGGTCGGCAACTGCCAGCCCTGGCGCTTCGTGCTCGTGGGCACTGCTCCGTGCCGCGAGGCCGTGCGCGCTTCGTTCCTCTGCGCCAACCGGTCCGCCCTCGAAGGCTACGACGGCGAGACGCGCGCGCTCTACGCGCGCCTCAAGCTCGAGGGCCTCGAGGCCGCACCAATCCAGATCGCCGTCTTTGCCGACGAGGAGACGGAGCGCGGTGCCGGCCTCGGGCGCAGGACGATGCCGGAGACGCTGCGCTACTCTGTCGTCGGTGCCGTTCACACGCTATGGCTGGCAGCCCGTGCCGAGGGGCTTGGCGTCGGCTGGGTGTCGATCCTGGAGCCCGACGTCGTCACCCGGGCGCTAAACGTGCCGGAGGGCTGGACCCTCGTCGCCTATCTCTGTCTCGGCTGGCCTGTCGAGGAGCATCTCGATCCCGAGCTCGAGCGCGCAGGATGGCAGGCGCGGGCAGAGAGGGACGCTTTCGTGCTGCGCCGCTGACGCCGATGTCTGTGCGATGCGTCCGCTTGTTAACCTGTCCGGCAGAAGCTAGAATTGTTCTATTCTGATGTCCGCCCTGCGGCGTGCAATGAGACGAGCGAGAACACGGCAATGACGGCGCGCATTTTCAAACCGGCCAAGACCGCCATGCAGTCGGGCACCGCCCGGACCAAGGAATGGGTGCTCGAGCACGAGGCGGGGGTGCCGCGCCAGATCGACCCCCTGATGGGCTGGACCAGCTCGGCCGACACGCGCACCCAGGTTCGCCTCGAGTTCGACACCAAGGAGGAGGCGATCGCCTACGCCGAGCGCAACGGCATTCCCTACCGGCTGGACGAGCCGAAGCCGCGCGGCCTCGTGCGCAAATCGTATGCCGACAATTTCAAGTTCGGCCGCCTGGGCGCCTGGACCCACTGAAGCCTTTCGGCATAGAACCCGGGCCTGCTGGCCCTGGGTGTTAATGGTGCGGTCTGATATAGAGCGCATCATGAGCTGCCGTAACCTTGGCAGCGAGATCACGACCCCGTAGCTCAGCCGGATAGAGCAGCCGCCTTCTAAGCGGCAGGTCGCAGGTTCGAATCCTGCCGGGGTCGCCACTCTCCCGAATTGGAAAACATTTGGAATTCCGCTGCTGTTTCCCAAACTTGGAGAGACGCAGATCCGTGGTGGTTGGATCCAGAGGGATACTCGCCATCTAAAACCCCATATTACTCGTATGAATCATTTCGAATTTAATCGAAGAGAATCAATCGCATCATTCAAACGATGTATTACTGATCTGCCACGTTCTCGCGCCAAGAGAACTTCATCGGCATTTTTAATATGGACGAGCGAAGCTCATCATCTAGCAATTAAATCCAATTCATCAGTCGCGCGAATTGGCGCGATCGTCATATGTTTGCGTAGATGGATTGTGAGCCATGCATCGCGTTGTGTTGCGTGCTTTTCTCTTCGGCGTTTACACGCTGTTTGCTACAGTTCTGGTACCGACGACTGTTTTTTCCGCATGCCCCGCCGATGCCGTCATCTGTATAGGAAATCCAGCTGCCACCGGTGCTAACGGATCGCCGCCCCTCTCTGGCGACGATGCTGATCCTGGCTTGCCCGGCATAGCTCAATCCTTCACGTATGCTGGGCCAGCCATAAATGCTGCGGGCGATGATCGCGACGGAATTCGCATCTTCACCTCCGGTGGGAACGGCGGAAACGGGGCCAGCTCGATTATCATTTTGAATGCGGGGAATGGTGGCGCCGGAGGGGCCGGGGCCGAGCTCACCGTCACGAATGCTCAAATCATAACGACGAACGGCTCCCGATCGAATGGCATCTCGGCAATTGCCGATGGCGGTAATGGCGGAAACGCCGGCTCAGCCGGACTGGTTGGAGGCGGCGGCGACGGTGGCAGCGGCGGGAACGGCGGATCGGTCAATTTGACCAACAGCGGCCGGATCACGACGACAGGCGAAGAATCCCGCGGGATTCTTGCTCAAGCCAATGGAGGACGGGCCGGGAACGCAGGCGGAGCGATCGTGTTGGGTGTGTCCGGCAGGGGTGGCCTGCCTGCCTTTGGTGGACCGGTAACGGTAAACAATAGCGGCATCATATCGACGAACGGTTTGAGAGCGGATGGAATCCTGGCTCAGTCAATTGGCGGCGGCGGCGGCGCTGGAGCAGCAGGTGGACTATTCCTGGTTGCACGCGTCGGCGGAAAATCGACAAGCGGCCACGACGGAGGGACCGTAACGGTCACCAGCACCGAAAGCATCACGACAAACGGCAACGATGCAAACGGCATTCTTGCTCAATCCATCGGTGGAGCAGGTGGCAACGCGTCAGGCAGCGTCAGTCTTGTTGCACTTGGCGGTGACGCCGGCGGCGCCGGCGGCGGCAACGGCAATACGGTGACGGTCAATGCTTCGGGAACGATCACGACGTTGGGCGAGGCCGTAGACGAGAACGTTAAAAAAGATCAGGGCGGCTCGCACGGCATCCTCGCGCAGTCGATCGGCGGCGGCGGCGGTAACGGCGGCTTTGCAGTGGGCATCGTAGCCCTTGGCGGTGACGGCGGCAGCGCCGGTAATGGCGGCAACGTGAACGTTACTCAAGCGCCGGGCTCGCTCGTCATCGACACATGGCGCAATCGTTCTGCGGGCATTTTAGCTCAATCTGTCGGTGGAGGCGGTGGCGACGGGGGCTTTGCCCTTGCCGGTGGCACTAACGTTGCCATCGGTGTCGGCGGAAAAGGAAACGGTGGCGGTGACGGCCAGACCGTTACCGTGGATGTCGGCGGTCCCGGGTCCATAACGACCAGGGGTCATGAGTCTGTAGGAATTCTAGCCCAATCAGTCGGCGGAGGCGGGGGCAACGGTGGATTGTCTGCCGCGATATCTCTAGGCGCTCTCTCGATCGGCGGTGACGGCGATGCAGGAGGCAACGGCGGCGTCGTCCACGTCACGAACGGTCTTGTGGTGACGACCGAAGGCGATAAGGCCCATGGCATTCTTGCACAGTCAGTCGGCGGCGGAGGAGGAAACGGTGGAGCGTCCTTCGCCGTTGCCGCCGGTGGAACGCTATCCGTAGCGGTGGGTGGTAAGGGTGGCGCGGGCGGAAATGCGGGTGAAACCGTTACTGTCGACAATACCGGCGACATCACGACGAAGGGAAATTCTGCTTACGCTA
>NZ_JADZBI010000114.1 GCF_020852195.1 Hyphomicrobium sp.
ATGCGCGCCGTCGGCAAGAACCTCTCCTCGCGTTGCATCAACGCCCTCGTCGCCGCCGGCGAGGTTCCCAAGTCGGTCATCGAGAAGAAGGTCGCCTCCCGCTGAGGCCGGGCGCCAGCCCACAGTTCAACGGCCCGATCCGTCGGGCACACCAAAGGCCGGGGCGCCTCTCCACGCCCCGTCTTTTTTGTTTGAACTTGCGGGATTTCAGCCGGCAGTGCCGCTCTCGTCCGCCGACGGACAAAGCGCTGCGTGCATCTGCTGCGAGCGATGCCCCTTGCGGCGCGACGGGGGTGGCGCATCCCAATCGTCTCGGTCGCCGGCCGCCTCGACAACGGAGACCTCTTCGCCGGGGTAGACGTTCTGGAGCTGATCCACGTCGTCCAAGGCCACCGCCCAGACGTTGCACTTGCTGGTGAAGCGGATCTCGCCGCGCTTCGAGATGGGCGTGGCCCCGAAGCCAATGGCGATGGCGTCGCCGTCCGGCCAGAAGGCGATCTCGCCTTTGCTTACGACAACGCGGGCGTCGGGCTCGAGGTCGGGGGAGATCGGCGTGCGGAAGTAGACTTCCTTGCCCCATGTCTGGACGGAGCCGCAGATCGGCAACGACTCCCAGATGCGATCCGCCGTGGGTGTCGCCAGCAACCGGGCGCGTATGGCCACGTTTCCTGCTCTGATGAGTATATGCCGCACCACAGCCTCCCGGGACCTTATTGGACGGCACGAAACCGGCTGCGCGCACCCTTACCGCCCTCGAGGCTCGGATCGCAGCAGGTCGTCATTCAAGTCGCCGTCACAAATACCTTCTCATCTGATGCCCCACGCTTCAAGAGGCTACATCAACGCGTGCATTTGTCGTTTGGTTGCAATGCGTTGGCAAAAGCGCTGCGGCGCTCCGCGCGGGATGCGTCGTCAGAATGCACTTTCCAAGTGAGTTTTCAGGCCCCGGAGGATGTGCCCGGGCGGTGCCAAGGGATGTGTGCGGGCGGGTGCACCAGACACGTCCCATCACCCTGCCCTCTCCCCAAGGAGAGAGGGAGGTTGGCCGGCGCAGGTGTCCGGAGGAATGACTGAATCAGGCCGGAGGGGGACCGAAGATGACGACGGCGTTGAGGCCACCGAAGGCGAACGAGTTCGACATCGTGTAGTTCACCTTCATGGCGCGCCCGACGTTCGGCACGTAATCGAGGTCGCACTCGGGGTCGGCCTCGTCGAGGCCGACGGTGGGCGGAACCCAGCTCTCTTGCATGGCTTTGATGCAGGCTACGGCCTCGATGCCGCCGCCGGCGCCGAGCGGATGGCCGGTCATCGACTTGGTCGAGGAGATCGCCAGCTTCGAGGCCGCGTTCTTGAACACTTCCTTGATGGCCTTCGTCTCGTTGATGTCATTGTCCTTGGTCGCGGTGCCGTGCGCGTTCAGATAGTCGATCTCGGACGCCTCGATACGAGCGTCGTCGAGCGCCATCTGCATGGCGTAGCGCGGGCCTTCGACCGTCGGCTTCACCATGTCCTGGCTGTCGGAGGCCATGCCGTAGCCGACGAGCTCGGCGAGAATGGTCGCGCCGCGGCGCTTGGCGTGCTCCAGCTCCTCGAGCACGAGGATGCCGGCGCCCTCGCCGAGCACAGTGCCGTTGCGCTTCTTGGCGAACGGGAAGCAGCCCTGCGGCGAGAGCACGTGGAGCGCCTGCCAGGCTTTCATGGTGCCGTAGTTGATCACGCTCTCGGAGGCGCCGGCGATGGCGACGTCGGCGAGGTCGTTCTGGATGTAGTCGCGGGCGATGCCGATGGCGTGGGTGGCCGTCGAGCAGGCCGAGCAGGTGGCGAACGTCGGGCCCTTGATGCCGTATTCGATGCCGACGTGGGCGGAGGCCGACGAACCGATGATGCGGAGCAGCGTCAGCGGGTTGGTGGCGCGCTTGTTGTGAATGAAGAGATCGCGATAGGCGTTCTCGAAGGTGGTGAGGCCGCCCGCGCCCGAGCCGATGATGCAGGCCGTGCGATAGGGGTTCTCGAGCGGAAACTCGACGCCCGACTGCACGACCGCCTGCTCGGCCGCCGCGGCGGCGAACCAGGAATAGCGGTCGGCATGAACGATGATCTTGTCGCGCTTGTAGTTCTTGAGCTGGACCTTGGGATCGAAGTCCTTGATCTGCGCGGCGATCAGAATCTTGAGATCGTCGAGCGGAAAGCCGCCGAGCTCCGAGACGCCCGACTTGCCTGCCTGCAGACTTGACCAGAAGTCGGCCACGTTGAGCCCGATCGGCGTCACCACGCCAAGACCCGTGACGACCACACGACGTGTGCCGTTGCCGTTTTTCATTGCTTCAATCGATCCTAAGAGCTGGGCCAAGGATCGGAGACAATCGCCCAGCCACATCCAATGCACCGCCTCCCCCAAGACGCCATGGAGGCAACGGGCTTCCGGGCCTCACCGGCCCACAGAGATCACGGGCCTTTGCAGGCTAAGCCTTCGCAGCAGCGGGCCCTGCCGCCATCAAACCCTTAACCTTGTCGACGACAGAGCCGACGGTCTTGAAGTCGCCGACATCCTCGTTGGCGTTGTACGGAATCTCAATGCCGAAGGTATCCTCGATGTCGAACACAATCATCGCAAGGTCTAGCGACTCGATCTTGAGATCCGTGAGAGCGGTCGAGAGATTGATGTCGTCTCTCGGCTCCTTCATATGCTTCTTGAGAATGTCGATGATTTTGGTTGCGACTTCGTCCATCTCGCTCTCCAAACCCTGCCCACGCAGACTTGCAGGGACCCCGCGCTCGTTAGCTTAAGTAATTAGCCACCTAAGTAGTGCAGGGCCGCAATTATCACAAGCTTGGGCGTCACATATCCTTAAACCAGCCTGAAGTCCAGCCGACGGGGTCTGGGCGACCTGCGGCTCTCCGGCACAAGCTTCTTCTTGTCAGATCCCAAGGCGCCACGAAGTTCCATGGGACACAGCCTTTACGGGTCGCGTTTGGGGCGCAGACTAGGCGAAAGGCACAAAAAAGTGTTGAATGGTTCTAGCGACGTTCAGCGTCATACCTAAATCACAGATAATGCTTGCCCGGAGGATTGTGAAAGCCTCGGCAGCCCTGCGCGGCACAGGGACGCGGGGACCGGGGACCGGCCTCCTTCAGGGACAGCGCGGGAGGTCCATCGATGGCAAAAACCGGGGCGGCTCAGGGCTCCGAGCGTGCAGCACATGCCTGGATCAGCAGTTATCCTCAGGGCGTTGACTGGTACACAGCGCTCGAGCCTGCGCCCCTGTTCGATCTTCTGGACACCGCCGTCGCCCGCAGCGCGGGCCGTCCCTGCACGACCTTCCTCGGTCGGACGCTGACCTATGGGGAGATCGGCGCGCTGGTCGACAGGGCCGCGTCCGGACTGCAGCAACTCGGCGTCGTGAAGGGCACGAAAGTCGGACTTTTCCTTCCGAACAGCCCAACCTTCATCATCTATTACTTCGCGATCCTCAAAGCGGGCGGCGTGGTCGTCAATTATAATCCGCTTTATTCTCTCGACGAGCTCACCTTCCAGGTGAAGGACAGCGAGACCGAGTTGATGATCACGCTCGATCTCAAGGTGCTGTTCGACAAGGTCGAGCGCCTCGTGGAGACCAAGGTGCTCAAGGGTGCGGTGGTCGCCTCGTTCGCGGCGCTGCTGCCGGCGGCCAAGGCGGTGCTGTTCAAGCTGCTCAAGGCGAAGGAGCTCGCCAAGCCGCGCAGCTCCTCGGTGCGCGACCGCATCCGGCTCGAGAGCGAGGTGCTCGCCGATCCGGCGCTGCTCGAGCCGGTCGCCATCGATCCCGACAACGACATCGCCGTGCTGCAGTACACCGGGGGCACGACGGGCACGCCCAAGGGCGCGCTGCTTACGCATGCCAACCTGCATATCAATGTGCAGCAGATCGCGGCGTGGGCGCCGGAGCTCGCCTACGGCGCGGAAAGGGTGCTGGCGGCGCTTCCGTTCTTCCACGTGTTCGCGATGACGGTGGTGATGAACCTCGGCCTCAGGATCGCGGCCGAGATGGTCCTGATGCCGCGCTTCGTGCTCCAGGACGCACTCGATCTTATCACCAAGCACCGCCCCTCGATCATGCCGGGCGTGCCGACGCTGTTCAACGCCATCCTCAACCACCCCAAGATCGGCTCCTACGACCTCTCGTGCCTCAAGTTCTGCCTGTCGGGCGGCGCGGCACTGCCGGTGGAGGTGAAGGAGCGCTTCGAGGCGACGACCGGATGCCCGCTGGTCGAGGGCTACGGCCTGTCGGAGACCTCGCCGGTCGCGACTGCCAACCCGCTCGACGGGACGGCGAGGGCCGGCTCGATCGGGCTGCCGCTGCCCGGCACCATCCTCTCGCTGCGCGACCTTACCGATCCCGCGCGCGAGGTGCCGCACGGCGAGCGGGGCGAGATCTGCATCGCGGGTCCGCAGGTCATGCGCGGCTACTGGAACCGGCCGGCGGAGACGGCGGCGCAGTTCGCCGGCCCCTTCTTCCGGACCGGCGACGTGGGCGTGATGGACGACGACGGCTTCTTCTACATCGTCGACCGCATCAAGGACCTCATCATCTGCTCAGGCTACAATGTTTATCCGCGGCGCGTCGAGGAGGCGCTCTACGAGCATCCGGCGGTTGAGGAGGCGGTTGTGATCGGCATCGCCGACAAGTATCGCGGCGAGGCTCCGAAGGCGTTCGTCAAGCTCCGTTCCGGCCAGTCGGCTACCAAGGCGGAGCTGATGGATCACCTCGAGGTGAAGATCTCGAAGCTCGAGCTGCCGGCCGACATCGTGTTCCGCGACACGCTGCCCAAGACCATGATCGGCAAGCTCTGCAAGAAGACGCTCAAGGCTGAGGAAGCGAAAGTACGCGGGTGACCGCAGCGCGTGCGCCCGTTGCTCCCTCCCCCGTGCCATCCCGGCCAAGCGGCGAAGCCGCAAGAGCCGGGATCAGGGGCCACAAACTCCAGCGTTCCGGCGATGGCCCCTGGGTCCCGGACAAGACTTCGGCTACGCCTCCGCCTTTCCGGGATGACAGTGAAATGCGGAGGTTAGGTGTCGCGGCCGGGGACGATGGAGCCGGTGCCGCGTGGGCGAACGGGGCCGCCTTCCATGCCGGGCGGCGGGCCGCCCGGGGGCGGACCGGGTGGACGCGCGCCCGGCGGCGGACCGCCAGGGCCACCGGGGCCAGCACCGGGAGGCGGGCCAGGCGGGCGGCCGAAGCCCGCCGGCTCGGGGCCGGCGGCGCGGTCTACGCCGATGACCAGGGTGGCGACGTAGGCGTCGGCCTCCTCGCGGATGCTCACGAAGGTGATGTGATCGCCGTCGGCGCCGGCGATCCAGTCGGTGCTATTCAGCGTGTCGCGTTTGGCGGTGCGCCCATTATAGGGCGCAACGCTCGTGAAGATGTACTCCGACAGCGCGTCCGGGAAGTACATCTGCCCGGTCAGCATCGCCTTCTCGTCGAGCAGAACCTTGAAGTGAATGTGCGTGGTGCGGCCGCGGTACCAGCCGGGATAGATGGTCTTGAAGGTCACCTCGCCCGTGCCGTTCGTCGTCTGCGCGCCGCGCAGGAACTTCTCGCCCTTGGTCGAGATGCCCTGGTCGTCGCCTTGGCCGTCGTAGCCCGAGTACTGACCCGTCGCATCGCAGTGCCAGACGTCGACGCGGGCGCCGGGAATGGGCTGGCAGGTGGCGCCTTCCGTAACCTGCAGCACGAGCTTCAGCGGAATGCCGGACCGGCCCTCGGTGATGTCCTCGCGCACGAGGTCGGGGTCGAAATAGAACGGCCCCTCGACCATGCGCGGCGTCATGCGGCAGACGTTGGCGGCGGCGGGAAGCGCGGGGGCGGCGGCCGGGCTTGCGGCGGATGCCGCCTTGTCGGTGACCAAGAGCGCCGCCGAGCCTGCTAGCCCCGCCAACGTGCCTCTGCGCGAAATTCCCGTTTCGTTCGTCATACCGGCGCTCCTCCCAAGCAGGTCTGTTCCACGTCAGACCTTGGGTCCGGCGGGATGAACTCTGTAACGACCCAGCCCCCGGCAATCCGGCGCGCCGGGGTGACGCAGGCCACCGGTTGCGGCCCTGGGTCCCGGCTCTCGCGGCTGCGCCGCTCGGCCGGGATGACAGATTGGGCCGTGGACATTTTTTTTATCGTCAAGCGGCGGCGCGGACCTCGGCGCGGGTGGCGCTCTCGAGGATGGCGGCCACGCCCATGCCGCCTGCAGTGCAGATCGAGATCAGGCCGCGACCGCCGTTATCGGCCAAGAGCTTCGACAGGTTGGCGAGCACACGCGCTCCCGTCGCCGCGAAGGGGTGCCCGAACGCCAGAGACGAGCCTTTCACGTTGAGCTTCGCGCGGTCGATGGCACCCAAGGGCTGATCCTTGCCGAGATGCGTCTTGCAGTAGGCCGGATCCTCCCACGCCTTCAGCGTCGCCAGCACCTGGGCGGCGAACGCCTCGTGGATCTCGTAGAAATCGAAGTCCTGCAATGCGAGGTGCGCGCGATCGAGGATCTTCGAGACTGCAATCGTCGGCGCCATGAGGAGCCCCTCGCCGGCGACGAAGTTGTTGGCGGAGGTCTGCGTGTAGGAGAGATAGGACTGGATGGCGAGGCCGCGCCTGGCCGCCCACTCCTCGCTCGCGAGCAGCACGCAGGCGGCGCCGTCGGTCATCGGCGTCGAGTTGGCGGCGGTCAGCGTGCCCTTGTCGGACTTGTCGAAGGCGGTCTTGAGGGTCGCGAGCTTGTCGAGGCTGATGTCCTCGCGCAGGTTGTTGTCGCGGAACACGCCGGCGGTCGGCACGATGAGGTCGTCCATATAGCCCGAGCGGTAGGCCTCCGCGCCCTTGCGGTGGCTCTCGAAGGCGAAGCGGTCCTGTGCCTCTCGCGTGATCTTCCACTCGCGCGCCATCAGTTCGCAGTGCTGGCCCATGGTGAGGCCTGTGCGCGGCTCGGCGACGTTGGGCGGCTGCGGGACCAGCTCGCGCGGGCTGAAGCCCTTGAACACGCGCACGCGGTCCATCGCCGTCTTCTGCTGCGGGAGCTGCACGAGGCGGCTCGCGAACTTCTTCGAGAACACGATCGGCGCGTCTGAGGTGGTGTCGGAGCCGGCGGCGATGCCGCACTCGATCTCGCCGGTCGCGATCTTGGCGGCGATGGTGGCGGCCGCCTGCAGGCTCGTGCCGCACGCTTGCTGCATCGTGATGCCCGGCGTGGACGGCGCAAGCCTGGTGCCGAGCACGGCCTCGCGCGCGAGGTTGTAGTCCTTCGAGTGCGTCACCACCGCGCCGCCGACGACCTCGTCGATATGCGCCCCCTTCAGTCGATACTTGTCGACGAGGCCGTTCAAGGCCGCCGTCATCAGATCGAGGTTGGAAAGGTCCGCGTAGAACGTGTTCGAGCGACAGAAGGGCGTGCGCACACCTCCCACGATGCCGACCCGCCGCAATGTCTCAGCCATTGAATTCCTCCGGTTCATTCCCGCTCCGGGCCTCCTCGCGGTCAGAATGTTCGCCGCGCATCCACTCCGAGCTGCTGTTTCACACCGTCAATGTCACCGAGCACCCACAGGCGGGTGATCTGCCTGCCGTCCGTTTCGAAAAACGCCGCTCCCGCCCACGCAATGGAACGGCCCGTCGCTGAGACGCCAAAGAACTCGCCCTGATGCTGGCCTCCGAACGTCATGCGGGCCGCAGCCTTCGGACCGTCGACAAGCAACTCGTCGATGGTGCAGGTGTAATCTTTGAGCGCGGCATGGATTGCGCGCATGTAATTGATGAAGCCGTCAAGGCCTTGCCGCTCGGGACCAAGCGAGGCCCGAAAGCTGAAGCGCGGATGCAGAATCTCGCGCGCCACCTGTTCATCGGCCTTGTTCCAGACAACATCGTAGAACCGCCTGACCAGATCCGCCGCGCTCGCCGTGCCTTCGGATTGCCGCATCATTCCGCCGCGGCGAGTGTGGCGCCCTCCTTCTGCTCCCCGGCCTTGAAGTGCAGCGGCCCGCCGCGGAACGGCGCGAAGCCGGTGCCGAAGATGACGCCCGCGTCGACCAGATCCGCGCTCGCGACCACGCGGTCGTCGAGGGCGCGTTCGGCCTCGCGGATGAGCGGATCGACGAGCTCGCGGCCGAGGCGCTCGAGGTCGGCGGCGTCGTAGGTCTTGTCACCCTTCTCGGGCTTGCCGTCCTTCCAGACGTAGAAGCCCTCGCCCGCTTTCTTGCCGAGCTTCCTGGCATCGACGAGACGCTGCAACAGCGAGCCTTCCGGCGAGAGGCCGAGGATGCGGCCGACGTGGGCGCAGACGTCGAGGCCCACGGTGTCCGCCAGCTCGATGGGGCCCATGGGCATGCCGAACGTGCGAGCGGCCTCGTCGATCTTCTCCTTCTCCTCGCCTTTCTCCAGCCGCGCCATGGCGGCCATCATGTAGGGGGCAAGGATGCGGTTGACGAGGAAGCCCGGCACGCTCTTGGCGATGAGCGGAAACTTGCCGATGGCGGTGATGAAGGCGGCGCCCTTCTTCACCTCCTCCTCGCGGCTCTGCGCGCCGCGGATCACTTCGACCAGCGGCATCTGCGCCACGGGGTTGAAGAAGTGGATGCCGATCAGGCGGCCGGGGTCGCGCAACGGCGCGGCGATGGCCTCGATCTCCAGCGACGAGGTGTTGGTGGCGAGCACGGCGCTAGGCTTGATCTTGTCCTCGAGCTCCGCGAACAGCTTCTGCTTGACGTCGAGCTTCTCGACGATGGCTTCGATGATGACGTCCGCGTGGGCGGCGCCCTGCCCCGTCGGATCGGCGATGAGGCGCGCCTTGGCCGCCGCCCTCTGAGGCTTGGTTTTGAACTTCCTCGCGAAGAGCTTGCCCTGCGCCTTGATGCCCTTCTCGATCACCTCGGGCGAGAGATCCTGCAGCGTCACCTCCATGCCGGAGGCGACGCACCAGCCCGCGATGTCGGCGCCCATGGTGCCGGCGCCGACCACATGCACGCGCATCGGCTTCCAGCCGAGATCCTTCGGCGCCTGGTTCTTCAACAGCTCGGAGAGCTTGAAGACGCGGCGCAGGTTGCGCGACTGGTCTGAAATCAGGAGCGGCGCGAAATAGCGCGTCTCGGCGGCTTTCAGCGCCTCCAGATCTCCGCCGTGCAGCTCGAACAGGTCTATCAAGCGGAACGGCGCCGGATAGTGCGCCTCGCGCGCCTTCTTCTTCGTCTCGTCGCGCATCTTCTTGGCGAGCAGCGCGCGCGCCGGCCAGCGCGTCAGCAGCGACTTGGCGAGCCCGGCCGGCCTGGCCTTGCGCTTTCTCAGCACGGCCTTGCGGGCGGCCCAGCGGAGCGCGCCGCGGCTCGCGACCAGCTCGTCGATAAGCCCGATGGCGCGCGCGCGCGAAGCCCCGATCATGCTGCCGGTCAGCATTGCCTGCATGGCGGCGACGGGTCCGGCCTGGCGGATGGAGCGCGCGGTGCCGTGCCAGCCGGGGAAGATGCCGAGCTTGACCTCGGGGAAACCGACGCGGGTCTGCTCGTCGCGCGTGGCGATGCGATAGTGGCAGGCGAGCGCCAGCTCGAGCCCGCCGCCGACGCAGACGCCGTGGATACCGGCGACGACGGGGATCGTCAGACGCTCGATGCGGTCGAACAGCGCGAGCACGAGGCGCAGGCGGTCGATGACCTCCGCCTCGGTGGTGAAGCCCTCGAATTCGTTGATGTCGGCGCCGACGATGAAGCCCTTCTCCTTGCCGGAGAGGATGACGAGGCCCGACATAGTGCGACGGCGTGCGCCCTCCTCCGCCCAGTCGACAATGGCGCCCAGTTCCTCGAGCGGCCGCGTGCCCAAGGCGTTGGCGCTCTGGCCCTCACGGTCGAAGATCGCCCAGCCGATACCTTCCTGATCGACGGAGAAGCGCCAGTCCTGGAACGCCAGCGTGCCGGCTTCATCGCTCGTCCGGGGGCTGCTGTCGGCTGCCTCGTTGTCGTTGGACTCGTTATCATGGGCCATGGGGCGTTGCCTCTTTCCTCACGATGGGTCCGCGCCGGCCAGACCGCGGGAGTTGTGCCCGAGGCTCGACGGAGCGGCCTTGCGATAATGCGGCATCAGCTCCTCGGGCGCAAAATGATCGACGGCAATGACGCGTTGGGTCAAGGTCTCCGCCTCGCGCAGCAGTTGCGCCTCGCTCTCGGTGATGGTGCCGGCGTCGGCCGCCTCGCCGATCCAGTCGCGGCCGTGGTAGCGGCGCACGGTGCCGGCACGGATGGCGCGCTCGAGCTTCTTCTCCGCCTGCTCGGCGGCGACGACTTTCTTGAGCGTGATCTCAAGCAGGCCCGTCGGGTCGTCGGGATCGTCGGAGACATAAATATCGCGCGTGAGGCGGTCGCGCACCTCGCCGGGTGCGAGAACGAGGCGCACGATGCGCGCGCCGAGCTCGTCGGGCGCCGGGTAGTAGTGGCGGCCGAACGGGAACACGATGACGCGCAGGAGCGCGCGCACGGCCGGGTTGGGGAAGTTCTCCACCGTACCGCGCAGCGCCTCCTCGAAACGATGCAGGCCGTTCGCAGCCGCGAAGGCGACGATGGCGCGATCCTGCTCGGGGCGGCCGTCGTCCTCGAAACGCTTCAGCACGCAGGAGGTGAGATAGATCTCGGAGAGCGCGTCGGCGAGGCGGCCGGTGAGCTTCTGCTTCACCTTGAGGCCGCCGCCGAGCAGCGCCACCGTCAGGTCCGCGACGAGTGCGAAGTTGCGCGACGCGCGCGAGAGCTGCTTGTAGATAGCTTCGAGACCATCGGTGCCCTTCGGCGCCTCGGCGAAGAGGCCGAGCGTCAGGTTGTGGAAGAAGGCGCCGGCGACGTTCGCGATCGAGAACACGACGTGGCCGCCGAACGCGGCGTCGAAGGCACGCAAGCCCTCGGTGCTGTCCGGGTTCTGCACCGCCTGCACCTCCTTGTAGAGGTAGGGGTGCGAGCGCAGCGCGCCCTGCGCGAACGTGATCAGCGTGCGGGTCAGGATGTTGGCGCCCTCGACGGTGATGCCGACGGGCACGAGCTGATAGGCCGACTGGAGGTAGTTCGAGGGGCCGTCGCAGATGGCGCGGCCGCCGTGGATGTCGAAGGCGTCGTTGACGGCGCGGCGCAGGCGCTCGGTGGTCTGGTATTTCATCAGCGCGGAGATGACGGACGGGCGCTCGCCGCGCGAAACCATGGCGGCGGTGACGGCGCGTGCGGCCTCGTTGACGTAAGCCGTCTCGACGAGACGGGCGAGCGGCTCCTCGACGCCTTCCATGCGCCCGACCGGCAGGCCGAACTGGCGGCGGATGCGCGCGTAGGCGGTCGAGACGCGCAGCATGGTCTTCGCACCGGCAGTGGCGGAGGACGGCAGCGAAATGGCGCGGCCCGCGGCCAGGCACTCCATCAGCATGCGCCAGCCCTGTCCCACCATCTTCTCGCCACCGATCACCCAGTCGATCGGTATGAACACGTCGGTGCCCCAGTTGGGTCCATTCGGGAAGGCAGCGCCGGAGGGCAGGTGGCGGCGGCCGATGTTGACGCCCGGGTGCTTGGTCGGAATGAGCGCGACCGTGATGCCGACGTCCTCCACCTCGCTCAGGATCTTATCCGGGTCGAACAGGCGGAAGGCGAGGCCGAGCAGCGTCGCCTCGGGGCCGAGCGTGATGTAGCGCTTGTCCCAGGTGAGGCGGATGCCGACCGTCTCGCGGCCCTCGTGCTCGCCTTTGGTCACGGTGCCGATATCGCGCATGGTGGCGGCGTCCGAGCCGGAGGTGGGGCCGGTGAGCGCGAAGCAGGGCACCTCGCGGCCGCTGGCGAGGCGCGGAAGATAGTGGGCCTTCTGCTCCTCGGTGCCGTACTTCTCGATCAGCTCGCCGGGGCCGAGCGAGTTTGGCACCATGACAATGGTCACGACGTCGGGCGAGCGCGAGGCGATCTTGCCCAGGATCAGCGACTGGGCCTGGGCCGAGAAGCCAAGGCCGCCGTGCTCCTTCGAGATCAGCATGCCGAGGAAGCCGTGCGCCTTCACGAAGTCCCAGATCTCGGGCGGCATGCGCCGCTCCGCGTGCCGGATCTGCCAGTGGTCGATCATGCGGCACAGCTCTTCGGTCGGACCGTCGAGGAAGGCGCGCTCCTCGGGCGTCAGCACGATGGGCGGCACCGCGCGCAGCTTGGTCCAGTCAGGCGTGCCGGAGAAGATCTCGGCGTCGAAGCCCACGGTGCCGGCGTCGAGCGCCTGCTGCTCGGTGTCGGATACCTTCGGCAGGATGCCGCGCACCAGCTTGAAGGCCGGTTGCACCACGGCGCGCCGCCGCACCTCGGCCACGGACAGGGTGCCGAGCGCGATGAGGCCGAGCCAGGTCAGGAAGCCCAGGAAGCCGATGTCAGGCAGATGCGCCTCGCCGTGAAAGAGGCCGCACTGCCAGGCGAGCGTCACCAGCCCGAGGCCGACGGCCCACTGCCAGGGCCCGGCGCGCGCCATGCCGAGCGCTATCGCGACTGCGACCAGGGCGATCAGAAGCAGGATCAACGCCATCGACCTCTCCGCTTTCGCCTGCCGGTGCCCCGCGAGGGATCAGCCCGCCAGGTCGTCGCCAGGGCGCAAAGCCATCACGGGGCTGCGGCACGTCTCATGAGTTGCAGAGACGAACATTGCAAAGCGGTTCTGGGCACCCCGATAAGCCCCCTCCGACGCCAGAGGATACGGGCAGAATATAAAGTGTTTCTCTCCGAAACCACGCTGCGGTGCGCCAATCGGTGGAAATCTTGCCATCCCGACAGTGGTTCGGCGTTGTATTTGCTCGTGTTTCCGGCGGCGGCGCGTCCTCTCCTCATCCGTCACACCTTATCTGGACCCCGGCATTCGCCGGGATGACGTCGTGGGAGCCCGTCAGCCGCGGCGACCGTTGGAGACGCGGCCGGCGGAAGCCGACTTGGCGAACATGTCCTCCGTCAGCGTCTCGTACCAGGCCAGGCTCTCCTCGTAGGTTTCCTTGCGCAGCTCCGCGCTCTCCCCCGTCTTGGAGATGAAGGCGTCCTTGGGCACCAGCGCGTGCTTGCCCTTGAGCTCGCCCGGCGCGTAGTCGGCGCCGATCTTGACGCTGTCGTTCGGGGCCAGCATCGACCAGCAGGTGTTGCGATAGGCGGCCGAGGGGCGCTCGGCGCCCGTGAGATCAGCCAGAATGTTCGCCGCCACGCCGCGCGCCTGGCTGGCCGCGGAAAAGGCCGACTTCGGCATGTCGGCCGCGATCGCGGCGTCGCCCAGCACATAGACGTCGTTGACCTTGGTCGAGAGGAAGGTCTCGGGATGGACCGGACACCACCCCCCCTCGGCGAGGCCGGAGTCGAGCGCAATGGTGCCTGCCGTCTGGTCGGGGATGATGTTGGCAACCGCGGCCTTGAAGGTCTCGCCCGATTTGGTCACCACCTCGCCCGTCTTGGGATCGACGCGCGCGACGCTCATGTCGTCGAGATCGTTGGTGAGCCGCAGCTCGATGACGTCCTTGTAGTATTTCTCGATGGCCTCCTCGAAGACCGCCTGCTTGGAGAACGCCATCTTGGGGTCGAGGACGATCAGCTTGCTCCTGGGCTTCTCGCGCTTCAGGTAGTCGGCGATCAGGCAGGCGCGCTCGTAGGGTCCCGGCGGGCAGCGGTAGGGGTTGCGCGGCGCGGCGATAACCACAAGGCCGCCGTTCTTCATATCGTCGAGCCGCTCGCGCAGGAGCCGTGTCTGGCGGCCGCCGGTCCAGGCATGCGGCATGAAATAGCTCGCGGCCTCTGTGTAGCCCTCGATGGCGCCGTACTTGATGGCAATGCCCGGCGCGACCACGAGCTTGTCGTAGCCCGCGGGTGCGGCGCGCGCGATGCGCACCTCGCGCTTCGCGGCGTCGATGGCGGTCGCCTTCTCGTGGATCACGTCGATGCCGAGCGCCGTGAGGCCGGCGTAGCCATGCGTAATGCGGTCGAAGCTCAGGAAGCCGCCGATGAAGTGGTTCGAATAGAAGCACGTCGTGTAGTGGCGCTGCGGCTCGATCAGCGTCACAGCGAGATCGGGCGCGGCGCGCTTCAGCGTGACAGCGACCGTCGCGCCGCCCGGCCCGCCGCCGATGATCACGACGCGCGCGCGGGCCGCGGCGCGGAGCTGGCTGCGGTTGGCGATCACGCCGAGCGACAGAGCGACGAGTCCGCCCGTGAGCTGCCTGCGGTCGATCTCGTGCATGGCGCGTCCTTCGCTCAAAGGCCCGGAAAAAAGCCCGCGGCCGCAAGAATGACCCGGAGCTCCACATAGAAATAGTCGGCGCCGGGATAGCCGGTGATGCGGCCCAGCTCGTCGCTTCCCTGCATGACGATGAAGGTTGGCGTGTAGGTGATCGGTGCCAGGTTCCGGACCTCGGGATCGCCCCGCAGCACGCGCGTCAGCGGGGCGAAACGGCCTTCGGCGGTCTTGCCGTAGCCGGGCTCGATCTCGGCGCTCCATTGCCGGCAGAACCGGCAGGCGACCTCCTCGACCATGATCAGGCGGACGCCCTCGCCCGAGGGGACGTCGCGCGGGGCCGCCAGCGCGCCCAAGCCGGCCACGAGCGGAAGCAGCGCGAGCCACAGCACGGCCAACGGCCGGCGCTTCCGCCGCAGCTCAGCCCCCCCTATGTCCGGACGCATGATTTGCACCCCATTTCTTTCCCATGCTAGCAGTCCCCAGGATCATGGAGAAGTCGGCATCGGATCATGCCGCTTTTACCCTTGAAACGACTGCGAGATCGATCGTGACCTCCCGCAAACCAGGCCGCACGCTCGTGGACCGGCGCATGATGCTGGCCAGTGCCGGGGCGCTTACCCTGTCGGGGCTCGCGCCGCGTGCCGCCCGCGCCCAGTCCGGACCTTCCGCGGCGGCCGCAGCGGCGGCAGCCGATCCGGCCCCGCTGGTGCCTACCGCGCAGTTCAATGCGGCGTTCGAAAAGATCGTGGGCGGCGGCACGCCGATCGAAGGCGGCGTGACCCTCGAGTTGCCTGAGGATGCCGAGAACGGCAACATCGTGCCCTACAAGATCAACATCGAAAGCCCGATGACGGAGGCCGACCACATCGCGCGCGTGCATCTTCTCTCGACACAGAACCCGCAGGCGTCCGTCGCCACGTTCCATTTCACGCCGCTCTCCGGCAAAGCCGCCGTCTCGGGGCGCATGCGGCTCGCCAAGACGCAGGAGGTGGTGGCGGTGGCGGTGACGTCGGCCAATACGCTGCTCGTCGCCCGCACGATCGTCAACGTCGGCATCGGCGGCTGCGGGACGGAGTGACACCATGGCCGCTTCCAAACCCCGCGTCAGGCTTCCCGAACGGATCGAGACCGGCCAGACCATCGAGGTCAAGGCGCTGATCACCCACGTCATGGAGACCGGCAACCGCAAGGATTCGGAGGGCCGACCGATTCCCCGCAACATCATCCACACCTTCACGGCGCGCTACGAAGGGGCGTTGATCTTCAAGGCCGAGCTGGGCTCCGGTATCGCGGCCAATCCCTACCTGTCGTTCTTCCTCAAGGTGCCGGGGCCGGGCGAGCTCCTGGTCTCCTGGCAGGACGACGACGGCGGCGAGACCATCGAGCGCTATGCGCTGAACGTGGCGTGAGCTCCGTCTTCTGATCTTGGCCAGAACGCGGGCCTTGCCCCCGGCGCACGAAGCCGGTACGCCGAAGGCTCATGCTCTATCGGGAGTGGATCATGGCCGAAGAACCCGTCGTCGCGCAGACAAGCCCCTATCAGGTGGATCTGGTCGAGGGAGAGACCTACTGGTACTGCCGCTGCGGGCGCTCCAAGTCCCAGCCCTTCTGCGACGGCTCCCACGAGGGCACGGGAATCGAGCCGCTGGAGTTCGCGGCCCCCACGACGGGCACCTTCAACCTCTGCGGCTGCAAGGCGACCGACGACGAGCCCTGGTGCGACGGCACCCACAACGTGATCTAGGCCGCCGCCAAAATTTGCTCCCTCGCTGCTCAAATCCACAGCAGGTGATGCACGAAGCGCCTCTTGAGGGCCGGAAAGACGAAAAATCAGTTCCCTTGGCGTGTTCCCTCGCTAAAACAGCAAGGGCGAATGGCAATTCGGGGGGAACGGCCGACACATGGATTATTTTGTCCAGCAGCTCATTAACGGGCTTACGCTCGGCTCCATCTACGGTCTCATCGCCATCGGCTATACGATGGTCTACGGCATCATCGGCATGGTCAACTTCGCCCACGGCGACGTGTTCATGCTGGCCGCCTTCATCGCGCTGATCCTCTTCCTCATGCTGACGCAGCTCCTGGGCGTCGGATCGCTCGGGCTGGCGCTCCTCGTCGTGCTCGTGCTCGGCATGGCGCTGACCAGCCTCTGGGGCTGGGTCATCGAGCGGCTCGCCTACCGGCCGCTGCGCGGCTCGTTCCGCCTCGCGCCGCTGATCTCGGCCATCGGCATGTCGATCTTCCTCTCCAACTTCGTGCAGCTCGTGCAAGGCCCGCGCAACAAGACCCTCGAGCCGATCCTCTCCAACGTGCTCGTGATCCCGGTCGGGGACGGATCCGTCACGCTGGCCGAGAAGCAGCTCCTCATCATGGTGGTGACGGCGGCGCTGCTCGGCGTGCTGTGGTACGTGGTGCGGCACACCTCCCTCGGACGCGCGCAGCGGGCCTGCGAGCAGGACCGCAAGATGGCGGCGCTGCTCGGCGTCGACGTAGACCGCACCATCTCGCTCACCTTCATCATCGGCGCGATGCTGGCGTCGGTGGCCGGGCTCCTGTGGATGACCTATTACGGCGTGGTCAGCTTCTCCGACGGCTTCGTGCCCGGCGTCAAAGCCTTCACGGCGGCGGTGCTCGGCGGCATCGGCTCGCTGCCAGGCGCCGTGCTCGGTGGGCTACTGATCGGCCTCATCGAGACCTTCTGGTCGGCCTACTTCACCATCGACTACAAGGACGTCGCGGCGTTCTCGATCCTCGCCATCGTGCTCATCTTCCTTCCCTCGGGCCTGCTCGGGCGGCCCGACGTCGAAAAGGTCTGAGCCATGGGCGCTCCGGCGGACGCGTTGAAGAGGGCGCTCATCGTCGGCCTCGTCACACTCGGGCTTGCGTTTCCGATCGTGGCGCTGCGCACGGATGCGAACTTCTCCAACCAGCTCGTGCTGACGCAGCGGTGGGGGCTCGCCTTCACGCTGGCGGGGATCGCCTTCGTGGCCGCCTTCCTGCTGGCGCTCGTGAGACCGGTGGGCTTCGAGCGCACGACGCCCGGCAAGACCGTCACCAGCACGCCACCGCATCCCTTCCTCCGCTACCTGCCATACATCGGCCTCGCCTTCCTCCTGGCCTATCCGTTCATCGCGCTCGGGATCTCCTCGGCGGGAGGGACGGGCGTGCTCAAGCTGGTCGACACCTACGGCATCCAGATCCTCATCTACGTTCTGCTCGGGCTCGGCCTCAACATCATCCTGGGGCTCGCCGGCCTGCTCGACCTCGGCTTCGTCGCCTTCTATGCGGTCGGGGCCTATTCCTCGGCGCTGCTCACGACGACGTTCGGGCTCTCGTTCTGGCTCGTGCTGCCGCTGGCTGGCATCCTGGCCGCTTTTTGGGGCGTGATGATTAGCCTGCCCGTGCTGCGGCTCAAGGGCGACTACATCGCCATCGTCACGCTCGCGTTCGCGGAGATCGTGCGCCTCGTGCTCGTCAACTGGGTGCCGGTGACCGGCGGTTATGCGGGCATCTCGAGCATCCCGAAGCCGACGCTGTTCGGGTTCTCGCTCGGTTCCGAGCCGGGCTCGCTCCCTTACATGCTCGGCTTTCCCCCCTCGCCGATCTATCGCCTCGCCTTCATGTACTATCTCGTGCTGGCGCTGGCGCTCGCCGCCTACTGGGTGACGATAAGGCTGAGGACGCTGCCGGTGGGGCGCGCCTGGGAAGCGATGCGCGAGGATGAGATCGCGTGCCGCTCGCTCGGCATCAACACGGTGACAACGAAGGTGACCGCGTTCGCGGCCGGCGCCTTCTTCGGCGGACTCGCGGGCGCGTTCTTCTCCGCGCACTACGGCTTCATCAGCCCTAAGTCGTTCGAGTTCCTGGAGAGCGCGATGATCGTCGCCATCGTGGTGCTCGGCGGGCTCGGCAGCATGGTCGGTGTCGCCATCGCGGCAACGGTGATGATCGGCGGCACGGAGCTGCTCCGCGAGCTCGGCTTGCTGAAGGCCGTGTTCGGCCCGGACTTCGATCCCGCGCAGTACCGCATGATGCTGTTCGGCCTCGCCATGGTGATGCTGATGGTCTGGCGGCCCAAGGGCCTCATCGCGACGCGCGAGCCGACCGTGCGCCTGAAGCCGCCCGCCACACGCGGCGCGCCGGCCGCAGTCCCGGCCGAGTGAGGGTGCCCATGCGCTGGCTCTCCGAACCCCTGCTCGCGGTCGACCATCTCTCCATGCGGTTCGGCGGGCTCGTGGCGATCAACGACCTCTCCTTCACCGTCGGACGCGGCGACATCACCGCCCTCATCGGACCCAACGGCGCCGGCAAGACCACCGTCTTCAATTGCATCACCGGGTTCTACAAGCCGACCAGTGGGCGGCTCGCGCTGTCGCATGGTGGCCCGGCCGACCCGGCGGCAGTCGCCACGCTCACGCGCTCCGACAAGAAGCGCACGCACGGCGCTACGCCCGAGCTGTTCCTGCTCGAGCGCATGCCAGATCACGCCATCGCATCGGAGGCGCGCGTCGCGCGCACGTTCCAGAACATCCGTCTCTTCCCCGGCATGACGGTGCTCGAGAACCTGATCGTCGCGCAGCACAAGACGCTGATGGCGGCGTCCGACTACAGCCTCGGCGGCATCCTCGGCCTCGCCAAGTACAGGGCGGCGGAGCACAAGGCGCTCGAGCTGGCGCGTGCCTGGCTCGAGGTGGTGGGGCTCGTCGAGCGCGCCGACGATCCGGCGGGCGACCTCCCCTACGGCGCCCAGCGGCGCCTCGAGATCGCGCGCGCCATGTGCACCAATCCCGTGCTGCTTTGCCTCGATGAGCCGGCAGCCGGCCTCAACAATCGCGAGAGCGCGGAGCTGACGCGGCTTCTGCGCGGCATCCGCGCCCAGACCGGCGTCTCGATCCTGCTCATCGAGCACGACATGAGCGTGGTGATGGACATCTCCGACCACGTCGTCGTCATCGAGTACGGCGTCAAGATCGCCGACGGCACGGCCGATGCGGTCAAGAACGATCCCAAGGTCATCGCCGCCTATCTCGGCGTCGACGACGAGGAGGTGGCCGCCGCCGCGGCCGGGAGCGTGCGCCCATGACCGCGCCCCTGCTCGCCATCGACGGCGTGTCCGCCTTCTACGGCAACATCCAGGCGCTCAAGGGCGTATCGCTCGAGGTCCGGCGCGGCGAGATCGTGACGCTGCTCGGCGCCACCGGGGCCGGCA
>NZ_JADZBI010000115.1 GCF_020852195.1 Hyphomicrobium sp.
CGAGCGCGTGCTGGCCCAGTTGCAGGGCAACGATCCGTCGGCGACGTCGCGCATCGCGGGCGGCGGTGGCGATTTCGGCGGAGCTCAGCAGACCCAGCCGGGCGGCGGCGCCGCCGAGACGGTGTCGAAGTACCGCGGCGCGCAGGGTCTCGATCCGGCCTTCATCAAGCAGCTCGAGGCGCAGTTCGGCTTCGACAGGCCGCCGGCCGAGCGCTTCGCGACGATGCTGTGGAACTACCTGCGGTTCGATTTCGGCAAGAGCTACTTCCGCGACACGCCGGTGCTGACGCTGATCAAGGAGAAGCTGCCGGTCTCGATCTCGCTCGGGCTCTGGATGACGCTGATCACCTATCTGATCGCCATCCCGCTCGGCATTCGCAAGGCCGTGCGCGACGGCGAGCCGTTCGACACCTGGACCAGCACGGCGCTGGTGATCGGCTACGCGGTGCCGGGCTTTCTCGTCGCGGTGCTGCTCCTGATTGTGTTCGCGGGGTCCTCCTTTTTCCAGATCTTTCCCTCGCGCGGGCTCACGTCGGACAACTGGGACCAGCTCTCGCTGATCGGCAAGGCGGCAGACTATTTCTGGCATCTGACGCTGCCGATCATAGCCATGGCGCTCGGCGCGTTCACGACCATGGCGTTTCTGACCAAGAACAGCTTCCTGGACGAGATCAGGAAGCAATATGTCATCACGGCGCGCGCCAAGGGCCTCGGCGAGCGCGAGGTGCTCTACGGCCATATCTTTCGCAACGCCATGCTGCTGATCATCGCCGGATTCCCGGGCGCATTCGTCAGCGCCTTCTTCTCTGGGTCGCTCCTGATCGAGACGATCTTCTCGCTCGACGGGCTCGGGCTGCTCGGCTTCGAATCGGCGATCAAGCGCGACTACGCCGTGGTGTTCGCCACGCTCTACATCTTCGCGCTCCTGGGCCTCGTCGTGAACGTGGTGACCGACTTCGTCTATACCCTCGTCGATCCGCGCATCGACTTCGAGAGCCGGGAGGTCTGAGGCCTATGGACGCGCGACGCGAAGAGACCGTCGAGCAGGAGGTCAAGGCCGATCCGGTGCGGCCGCCGCTCTACACGCGCATGCTGCCACGCTTCCAGTTGTCGCCGATCAACGCGCGCCGGTGGGCGAACTTCAAGGCCAACCGCCGAGGCTACTGGAGCCTCATCATCTTCCTGGCGCTGTTCGTCGTGACGCTGTTCGCGGAGCTGATCGCCAACGACCGGCCGCTCATCGCCCGCTACAAGGGCGAGACCTTGTTCCCCGCGCTCGTCGACTACCCGGAGTCGAAGTTCGGTGGCTTCCTGGCGGTGACCGACTACCGCGATCCGGTGATCCTCGATGAGATCAGCGCCAACGGCTGGATGATCTGGCCGCCGATCCGCTATTCCTACGACACCATCAACAAGGACTATCCGAACCGCGTCGATTCCGAAGGGCGCTGCTTCATCGAGCGCGACGGCATCAAGCATCAGGGCGGTCTCGGCTATCCGGCACCGCCGCAGTGGGCGGCGCGCGCGCCGCTCTGCGAGGCGCCGCCGGACCAGATGCAGCGATATCTCGCGATCGGGAACTGGAACTGGCTCGGCCTCGATAACCAGGGCCGCGACGTGCTGGCGCGTGTCATCTACGGATTCCGGATCTCGGTGCTGTTCGGCCTGATCCTCACGATCTTCGCGAGCCTCATCGGCATCGCGGCCGGCGCCGTGCAGGGCTACTACGGCGGTTGGCTGGACCGTCTCATGCAGCGCTTCCTCGAGATCTGGGGCAACATCCCGACGCTCTACGTGCTGATCATCATCGCGGCCGTGCTGGTGCCGGGGTTCTGGACGCTGCTGTTCGTGCTGCTCGCCTTCCAATGGACATCACTCGTGGGCGTGGTGCGCGCCGAGTTTCTGCGGGCGCGGAACTTCGAGTACGTGCGGGCGGCGCGGGCGCTCGGACTCTCGGACACTACCATCATGTGGAAGCACGTGCTGCCGAATGCGGCCGTCGCTACCGTCACCTTCATGCCGTTCCAGCTCTCGGGCTCCATCACCACGCTGACCTCGCTCGATTTCCTCGGGCTCGGCCTGCCGCCCGGGTCGCCGTCGCTCGGCGAGCTGCTGCTGCAGGGCAAGGGCGACCTCGGCGCGCCGTGGCTCGGGCTGTCGGCGTTCTTCTCCATCGCGATCATGCTGTCGCTCCTGATCTTCATCTTCGAGGGGGTGCGCGACGCGCTCGATCCCCGCAAGACATTCGCGTGAGGGAGCAGGCCATGTCGCGGGAGGTGCTGGTCAACGTCAAGAACCTGTCGGTGGCGTTTCGCGCGGGCGGTGCCACGACCACCGCCGTCAAAGGCGTGTCGTTCCGTATCAACAAGGGCGAGACTGTGGCGCTGGTTGGCGAGTCGGGCAGCGGCAAGTCCGTCTCGGCGCTCTCGATCCTGCGGCTGCTGCCCTATCCCGCGGCCTCGCATCCCACGGGGCAGGTCTTTTTCGAGGGGCGCGACCTGCTCAAGGTCCCGGAGGCGGATCTCAAGCGCATCCGCGGCGGACGCATCTCGATGATCTTCCAGGAGCCGATGACGTCGCTCAACCCGCTGCACACCATCGAGCGGCAGGTGGGTGAGATCCTGAGCCTGCACCGCGGCCTGAGCGGTCCGGCGGCGCGGGCGCGCGTGCTCGAACTTTTGAACAAGGTTGGCATCTCGGAGCCCGAGAAGCGGCTCGGCGCGTTTCCGCATCAGCTTTCGGGCGGGCAGCGCCAGCGCGTCATGATCGCCATGGCGCTCGCCAACGAGCCGGACCTCCTGATCGCCGACGAGCCGACGACGGCACTCGACGTGACCATCCAGGCGCAGATTCTCGAGCTTCTGCGCAACCTCCAGCGCGAGATGGGCATGGCCATGCTGCTCATCACGCACGATCTCGGCATCGTGCGGCGCATGGCCGAGCGCGTCTACGTGATGCAGCAAGGCGAGATCGTGGAGGAGCAGCCGACGGAAGCGCTGTTCACATCGCCGCAGCATCCCTATACGCGCCACCTTCTCGCCGCCGAGCCCAAGGGCGAGCCGCCGCATTTCAACGCCGACGCGCCGGTGATCGCGGAGACGAACGATCTCAAGGTGTGGTTCCCTATCAAGCGCGGCTTTCTGCAGCGCACGGTGGACCACGTGAAGGCGGTTGACGGAGTCTCGGTGAAGATTCTCGCCGGGCAGACGGTGGGCGTTGTCGGCGAGTCGGGAGCCGGCAAGACGACGCTCGGGCTCGCGATCTTGCGGCTCATCTCGTCACAAGGGCCGATCGTCTACATGGGACGCCGCATCGACGGGCTGTCGTCCAAGGAGATGCGCCCGCTCCGCCGCGAGATGCAGGTCGTGTTCCAGGATCCCTATGGGTCGCTCTCGCCGCGGCTCTCGATCTTCGAGATCATTGAGGAGGGGCTTCTGATCCAGAAGCCCGAGTGGAGCGAGGAGCAGCGGCGCGAGCAGGCGGCGCGGGCGCTCAAGGAGGTCGGCCTCGATCCGGCCGCGCTCGACCGCTATCCACACGAGTTCTCGGGTGGGCAGCGCCAGCGCATTGCCATCGCGCGCGCCATGGCGCTGGAGCCCAAGTTCATTGTGCTCGACGAGCCGACCAGCGCGCTCGATATGAGCGTGCAGGCGCAGATCGTCGATCTCCTGCGCGAGCTGCAGGCCAAGCGCGATCTCGCCTACGTGTTCATCAGCCACGATCTCAAGGTGGTGCGGGCGCTCTGCAACTACGTGATCGTGATGCGCAACGGGCGCGCGGTCGAGGAAGGTCCGGCGGACGAGATCTTCACGGCGCCCAAGGCCGACTACACGAAGGCGCTGCTCGCCGCCGCGTTCGACCTCAAGGTCGCGCATCGGGCCGCTGTTGCCGGCTGAGACCGTCGGCACGTCCGCGCCATCGGTGCTCTACCCTATGACATCTTCTCATCTTGAGGGCGGGGAGCTTTTGCGACATCCTGCGGCCATCCTCTTGGTGCGCTGGTGCGGCCTCCATGAACACGATGCCAGAGAGTCGCTATCCCGCTGTCGAAGCGACGATCGAGCAGATCCGCTATTGGGTGCCGACAATCGCCGATGTGGCGCGCACGGTGGAGGCGCGCGACGAGGGAAGCTGGCTGCTGTCGATAGAGCCTCATCTTGCGACGGCTTGTCCGGTTGCGATTGCGCTCCGACAAGACGGGCGCTTCGATATCTCGCTTGCGGGCGAGACCTATGAAGACCGGGTGTTTCAAAGTCTCGATCAGCTCGTGGTGCTGCTCGAGAGCATCGTGGACGGGCAGGTGATCCAGAGGCGGTGGATCAGTGCCGTGACAGGCGTGCCTCAGGGGGTCGAGACCTTGGTTCAACTTGGGGCGATAGGGCTCCTGTGGCGCAACGGCGCGGAGCCCGACGGCGGGGTGCAGCGCCACGATCGCCATTTCCTGCCGTATCGACGCCAGCCCTAGGTTTTCCGGACGACGAGGAAACGTTGCAGCACGGCATCGACGTATCTGGACTCCGGCACCCGGCCTTCGCCGGGGCAGGCTCCGCCGGAATGACGTCATTGGTGTGGGAAGGTCCCACTTTTCGTCATCCCGGCGGAGGCCGGGATCCAGACACGTCGCCGTATTGCGGGGCGTTGCCTCCGGCAACGACGGAGGGCTTTTAAGCCGTCCGCGCCTCGCGGGGAGCGAGGCGGCGGATGGTCGTGATGGGGGCCGATTGCCTGGCGATGCGCTCGGCCGCTTCGGGCAACGTTTCCGCAGCGACTGCCATGTGGTGGGCGTTGGCGTGCACAAGCATCACGGCGTCCGACATAATACCTACGTGGCCCGGCCAGAATACGAGATCGCCGCGCTTGAGACCGTCGAGCTCGTCCGGGATGAGGATCGGCTCGCCAAGCTCGGCCGCCTGCATGTCGGTGTCGCGCGGCGCGTCCACGCCGGCGGCCTGCAGCGCGATCTGCACCAGGCCTGAGCAGTCGATTCCGATGCGGGTGCGGCCGCCCCATAGGTAAGGCGATCCGATCAGGCGCTCAGCGATGTCGACGAAGTCGCGCTCGAAGCGGTCGCGCTCGGTGAGATGGCGCGTGATGATGAAGCCGCCGCGCTCGAGCCGGCAGAAACGCTCCTCCCACTCAGCCACGCGCACCTCCGCGTTGAGAGGCAGGTGCATGGTGGGCGGCGTCTTGATGTCGGCGGCCGGGTAGACGAACGTGCCGAGCGCCTTTACGCGATGGGTCATCGGCATGA
>NZ_JADZBI010000116.1 GCF_020852195.1 Hyphomicrobium sp.
CAGCGCACCCGACTCGCAGGTGTCGAGCAGGATGAGCGCCTTCTTTGCCCGTATGCGGTTTACGATCCAATCCTGAATCTTCAGCTGGTCGATAGCATGCGCTGCGAGCGCTGCCGGAACAGGCCCACCCTCATAGTCCTGCGGTATGAGATAGAAGCGCCCCTCATGCGAATAACCGTGCGCCGCGACGTACAGCACGAAGGTGTCACGCGGCGAGATCTCTTTGGCCATCTCGGTTATGACGGCGTCGAGGTTGGCTGCCTTTGCCTGCTCGTCGAGGAGGGTGCGAACTTGCACATCGCCGTAGAGTCCTTGCCCGGCCTTTCTCAGCTCCTCAGACACTGCCGTTGCATCGGGCACGGCACGCGCGAGCGGGGGAAAGTGCCTTATGCCGGTCTTGCCAGGCGAAACGCCGCCCTTGTCGATGTACTTGTTGATACCAATGGCCAACACATGCAGCTTGGGTTCTGTGGTGGCGATACCTGTCCAAGTAACGTTGGCCTTGGCAGGAATGGAGGCGAGTAGGTTCCCCGCATTGTACGCGAAAACCTCAATGGTGTTCTCGCCAGGATCCAGATGAAGCGTCCGCCTCAGCGTTCCGGTCCGCTTCGATCCCAGATCTGGGTTATCGACGCCGACCGTAATGCCGTTCACGCGCCACTCTACACGCCCGATACCCTTGCCCTTGTCCGAAACGCGGACTTCCACCTCGAGTGCTTCAGATGAGGTGTTTGTCCGATCCTCGGGTTTCACAATTTCCACTTCCGGTGCCGGTCCAGAATCTATCAGCTGCGCCAAGCCAGCAACCTCCTTGGCCGCTGCGACTTCCCCACTAGCGTCGCCGGACAAAGACTCAATGACCAAATCGGGATTGAACAGCGACTGATGCAAACGACGCACGTCAATGGCCTCAAAGCCTCGCGTCAAGTGCATCAACGCACCGCCATGTGAGCTGCTCGCAAAAAATCCCTCAGGGACCATCGACAACCACTCACCGTCGCCGCGGAAGGACCAGTGAGCCAAAAGACGCTTCTTTGGCACATCCCAAACGCGCAACACTCCATCGCTTCCGCTATAATACAATCTCTCTCCATCCCTCGAGAAGCGGAGGCCCGTGATCGCACCCCAGTTTCCAGAGATGGTTTCAACAAGTGAACCCGAAGCGATGTCCCATATTTTCATGACGCCATCTGCATCCCCGGAGACAAAGATGTTGCCGTCGGGGGAAAATTCGGTCTCCCAGACTACGGTTGAGTGTCCGGTGAATGTCTTCACCGCCTGTCCAGTAGCGGCATCGAAGTATCCAATCTTCCAATTTTCCATTCCCGCCACCAGCACATGTTGGCCGTTCGGCGAGAAGCAAATGCGACCGCCGGGAGGCAATTCGAAGAGAAGCTTACCGTTCCTGATGTTCCATACGCGCGCTTTTTCGTCGCTAATGAGGGATGTTGCGGCAATGCGATTTCCGTCAGAAGAGATGTCAACCGAAACGGGTCCAGGAAATTCTTCCCCGTCCGAAAGCCGAAACTGCCGCAAAAGCTTCCCAGATTCGACATCCCAAAATGTTACAGCCTGCAACTTCCCCTGCGCTCGAGCACCGATGGCTAGGCGTCGACCATCAGGTGAGAACACCGCTGATTTGACAAAAAGATCGTATCCCTTTCCAATATTGCGGAGGCGCTTGCCTGATGCGAGATCTACTAGATAACCCCCGTCCGTCGTTCCGACGAAAAGGCTCTTGCCGCCTGGAGAGCTGCGAACAGCCCCCCAGATCTGCTCTTCACTCTTGAAAACATGCTCCAGACGACCAACCCCGCTATTCCACATCGCGATAGACCAATCCGAGCTCGCGATTACTTTCTCTCCTGCGATATCGATTGCTCCGATATATTCGGTCGCTTTGTCGTAGGATCTTAGCAGGGCTCCGCTCGAGACGTCCCAGACCTTGAGATCTCCTGATTCACCCGCGATCACGACGCTGTTGCCATCGGGTGAAAATGTCACCGCCCCGTTGCGAACTGCTCCCATAAAATCTGTGGCAGTGCTGAATGTACGTGCTCGTTCTCCGGAATCCACGTCCGACACGAGTGCGTCCCCTTTTGCGCTCAGCGAAAGTACCCGCTGGTTGTCCGGAGAGATTGCTAGGGCGACTATCGGCGTATCGATCTTTTCGAAAGTCCGCAAAGATCGCCCGCTCTTCGCATCCCACACGACAATGGAACCTTCCTCGGTACCTAACAGAACCACCTTTCCGTCGTGCGAAAATGCTGCCGAACGGGTGATGGGCGCCTCTACAGACCAAAGCGTGTTTCCAGTGGCAATATCTTGGACCTCGAACACTCCCTGCGTGTTCTCCTTACTCGCGGAAAACGCCCCACCCGCTGAATACAGTCCAATGGCGATACTCTTTCCGTCAGGGCTTATTGCGGTTGCCCCAATTGTCGCAAGGGATAGCTTGTCCCAGTGCGCTGCCTCTATGGTTCGAATAATAGATCCAGTGTCTATGTCCCAAACTCTTATGTTTGATCTTCCGGTTGCGACGATAGTCTTACCATCAGGGTCGAAGGCAACCGACTCAATATCATAGTCCCCGAACTCCTCACCCCGGAACGCCCTTCGCAACTGGCCAGTACGCGCGTTCCAAAGCATCAACTCGCCCCTGTTTTTCTTTGCTTCGCTATCCGAGTCAGCTCCGTTTCCACGAGACGAGTCACTCTCCGTTTGGTCCGAGTCGTCTTTTTCGGTCGCATCAATATCCCTAGGCTCCTCCTTCGTGTCTTCCCAATTGTCATCCAGGGACGGTGGCCCGTCCAGGTCGACGCGCCCCCCCGTGACCACCCACTCTCCATCGGCAGAAATGGCCACCGCCTTAGTCGGTCCGGGCGCATTTAGCGATCGGAGCAAAAGACCTGAGCGGGTGTCCCATATCTTGGCTGTCTTATCTTCGCTGCCCGAGACCATCCAACGGCCGTCTTGAGAGACGGCTACAGAGCCTATGCCACCTGTATGGGATATTTGAGCGACGATCTCTATTGGCACGTCTTGATCCTGAGCACGTGGCGGCTCAAGCCGAAACAGAACCTCTGAAAAATAACCGACTGCAGCGATCACGAAGATGGAAATTAGTACGGTCAGCCGCACACGGAAATCGCGCATGCCATCGCCCCATGTTTTGATGCTAGATTGCAAATTTTGAAGCGCCCCATGGAAACAATGAAATAATACTTTTGAGGCAACGCTTTCCCCTCTAGGCAGAGAATAGTACGAGAACGTGTGGTGCTTGACCAGTCGCTCGCGCTCGTCGCGCTCGCGACCATCGTCTTTCGACCGCCTCGATGCGGTCGAGAACGCGCTCCGAGCGTATGTCGCCGCCAACGACAACGCTCCCCCTGCAAGCGGAGAATTCGATATAGTGCCATTTCCCGGTCGGCGTATCGACAGCCTAGGTTACGGAACAACACATGTCACCGTGTCTCCCGAGGATGACGCTCATCCTGGCTCTCGCACTGGTCATCGGCATCGGAAGTGAAGCACCGGCGGGATCGGAAAAGGTGCCATCGGCGAAGTTGTGGGTGGAGCCGCCTACTCCAAGACCTCCGCTTGTCGCCCCGCGCCCGGACGCGTGGCCCTTCGCCCCTGGTCTTACGTCAAGGCGTACACGTTCAACCTCTTCCCCGCCCAGGACGCGGTTCAGCTACGCATTCTAGAGAACGGCGTCTGGAGCAAGCACGTTCATTCGGAAGTGCTCGTCGGGCATTCGCAGGCGTTGAAGGTCGTCGAGCTCGTCAATTCCACGCGGGGCAGCTTCTCGAAGTATCCTTTCCCGCGTCATGCGTTCGTGTTTTTCAATGGCCGCGACGAGCCGATTGGTAGCGTCGATGTATGCTTTGAATGCGACGATCTCTTTCCCTGGCCCGACTTCACTATCGGCGATGGGATCAAGTACGGAATCTACGATGAGGATGGCCGCAAGGGCGAGTTCTGGACCGAATTTGAGGCGGCCCTCCCAGCCTACGCATCCATCTTCAAGGAGCTCGGACTGCCGCTCTAACATTGCGGCAAGAGTCACAACTACGTTGCGAGGGCTCCGTATCCTCGCTCGCGGTATGGCCCAGCATCGCTTCGCCGGCCCGCGCTTCCCGCTCATTTCTTGAACCGCACACCGCAGTCGCGACCTCGGCGCCACATAACTTCGCACCGCTCATCGACGCGCTCGAGCTGAATGCGAAGCGCAAAGTCGTGCGGCAGGTTGGCGCCATTCGCTGCGCGCACGCACGCTCCGGCCGCGCTGAGATTAACGCCTCGTGTGTCGGCTTTGGGGCGTTCACCCCGCGAGCGGCTAGAACTGGATGTCTGCTCATCAGCGAACATCGGGCTTCTTTGAGCCGAGACTGTTTGCGCCAGCCTAGTAATCGCCGATGTCGGCTTGTGGGACGAGTCCGCCACAGGTAGGTTGCTCCGCCGAGAAGGCGGACGACTTCATTTTCTGGTACGTCGGCATTTAGTCATGTCAGCTTACGCACCTGTAGCGACGGCGGTGAGACCATCGGACCTCGAAAGTCTCCGGCTAACGTCGTGCGACCCCCACTTCTCGCTTGAGGTGTGCATCTCAGAGGGCAATGAGCCGCGCCATCTCGAGGTATCGGCAGAATGCGTTAGCCAATTGGATCTGCCGCGGCGTCTTGCATTCGGCCTCGAACACGGCTGGAGAGCTGACGAGGACACTGACGCACTTGGCTCGTGAGGTCGCGACGTTAAGCCGGTTGAGGCTGTACAGGAACTCCATCCCGCGCGGCGCATCGGCGTGGCTAGATGTCGCTGTCGAGTAAATGGCGATCGGCGCCTCCTGTCCCTGGAACTTGTCGACGGTTCCGACCCGGGCGCCGGGTAGCTGCTGCTGGATCTCGAAGACCTGCGCATTATAGGGCGTGATAATCACGATATCCTCGAGCGTGAGCGTCCGCTCCTTGCCTTCCCGATCAATCCAACTCGGCTTGTCGGCGAGGACACGCTCGACAAGGGTTTTGATGGCTGCAGCTTCCTCGGGGGCGCAGTTCTGGTTCCCCGCATGCGGAACCGGCAGATAGAAGAGGCCCGCGCCGGTCAAAGGCGCGCCGCCCTTGATGCAGATCTTGTCGAGACCTGCCCTGGACTGTAGCTTGCCCTCGTAGAAGAGCTCGGAGGTGAAAGCGCAGATGTCCGGGTGTAGACGCCAGGTCTCGGCGAGAAACAATCCCCGGTCTGGCGGAATGGTCTGCTGCTCACCGAGAATGTGCGCGAGCGCCGATGCTTCCGTTCCGTCCGGATGACTGCCTTGCACCGGCTGGTCGAGTTGCTGCGGATCACCGATCAGCACCACCGTCGTGGCACTAGGTGATACGGCCAGCACGTCGGCGAGCGACATCTGCGCCGCCTCGTCGACGAACAGCACATCGAGCGTGTCGGATGCATCGGGCCGCGACCATAGCCAGGAGGTGCCGCCTCCTACGTTGATTGCGCTGCCGAGGGCGCCAAGTAAGTCCTCGTTTTTTTTCGGAAAGGTTAGATTTGGTTTGGGGTCTTCCGTCGTTTCTGTCTTGTGTGCGCATTGGACCGGGATCTTGCGCGCCTTCGCAACTTTGATTGCCTCATCGAGAAGGTTGCGAATGACTTTGTGGCTGTTCGCCGTAACGCCCACGGTTTTGCCGCGCCGTACGAGTTCAACCATCATGTTGGCTCCGACGTAGGTCTTGCCGGCGCCGGGTGGACCCTGGATCGGCAAGATGCCAGCTTCGAGATGACCGCATAGCCGCAGCGCTGCGTCGAGCGGGACCTCTCCGTCCAGCTGCAGGGACTGTCCCCCAATCCGCGGCGCTTCGCGAAGCAATAGATCGCGTGCGGCCTGGAACGGCCCTGCCCCCACCAGACCGTACTTGATGACGTGCTCGCCGATGCGCACGAGCGAGTCTGCCTGCACCTGCTTGTTGAACACCTCGTGCTCGTAAACGGCGGCACTATGCACATCGGCCGTGTCCTTGCGCTTCTTGATATCGATCGTGCGGTCTTCAAGCGATATCGCCACGACGCTGCCGTAAGCATCACCACCTGTCTGATGCACGTCCTTGCGACCGCGCACATCGGTTTCCTGGGCCGGGAAACGATAGCGATGGATTGGAGCCTTGGCGGTGCCGCCCCCGACCTCCTTCACGAAGACAAGACCAGAAATGCCGGCTTTCTCATCGAACAGGTCTTCGACCGACAGCGCTTTGAGGCGAAAGAACTCCCACCACGTGGCCTTCAATTCACGGCGATGGAAATCCAGGATATGCGCCAGCAGCCACTTGCTGCTCTGCTCGGATGTGCGCTCGGAGGGGTCTGCCGGTATATTTGCTGTCAGCGCTTTGACGAGCGCCTCGATCTTGACTAGCCACGCCGTGATCTTCCCGTTGGGCGCGCCATCGCCGGGTTCGGGGCGTGGAATATCGGCGCCTTCCGCAATCTGCTTGGCGCGCAGCTCTTCAAGCCAATCGCGCAAGGCGCGTGCTGAGTGGCAGTCCTCTTCGTTATAGCCTGCGACGACGGATTTCGTTTCCGCGGTGATGGCCGGGACATCGCCGAGCTCGAGATGCGCTTCGAGCCGCGCCAGTGCCGAATTGGCTTCGCTCAGAGCCGTTTTGCGTTCGAACTTGAAGAAGGTCTCCATCTGCTTGATCGAATAGCTCTCGACACTCGCCCGCAGCGCATGTCGTACCACTTGGTAGAGATCGACGAACAGCGGCGCCCGCAGGATGCGGTCGAGGTCTTCCTCGCGGGTGGCGTACCGGCCCATGACGCGTTTGAGCGCGCCGGGCTCGTACGGGGCGTAGTGGTAGATGTGCAAGTTCGGATATTTCTGCCATCGCTCCATGACGAATTCGATGAAGTGCTCGAAGGCCTGCTTCTCGTCGGCCCGTGAGAAGCACCAGATCGGGTGGTAAACCCACTGCCCTGTCGCGTCTTTGGCCACGTAGCCGAACAAATACTCGAGCCCATGCTCGCCGACGAACGGATCGCCTTCGAGATCGAGAAAGATGTCGCCGTCCGATGGCGCCGGAAGACGCGCCAGGCCGAAGCCCGGCTCCACAGGAATGAGTTCAAAAGCGCCAACCCCGCTGTGGCGTGCCTCGACCTGGATGCGTGCCTGCTCGCGGATGCGCGTGTAGGTCTGGGCCGAGCCCTTGTCAGGCTTCCAGTCGAGCGGCAGCGGCATCGCTGCCAGTTTCTCCGCCGTGTCGATGTTGCGTGCCTTGAGCTCGTTGATCTGCACCTTGCTGATGCCTGCAACGAGACAAAGGTGATCATCATCGCGACGCCGCTTCTCGCACGTATCCCACCATCGGCAGACATCGCAGTGATCCTTGGGATCAGGATAGTTCGCCGCATCTGGCGGCCGCAACAGCGAGGCTTCGAGCCCCTTTTGCACCCGTCGGTAGTACGCGGCGTAATCCGTGTAGCGGTAGTGATAGGGCTGGAACTCCGTCCAAGGCGCAACCACGTGCATGAACTCGGGCACTGCTCCTTGCGCCTGTGTCAGCAGGTCGGCGTAGACACAGAGCTGCAGGATCGCTCCCGCCTTGGTCTCGCGCGCAAGCTTGGTGTCGACTGGCTCGTAGGCCCAGTCGCCGAACTGGCTCTTTCCTTCGACCCTCAATAGGATGTCGGCACGTCCGCTCCAGTTGCCGTTCGCGAGAGCCGCTTGGATGATGACCGGAATGCCCTTCTGCATCGCCTCGATGGTTGCTGCCACCGCCTCGGGTGTTACCTCGACGCCTTCGATCCGAACCGCCTCCAGACCCTTGGCCTTGAGGTGATCGACATAGGCCTGTTCATGGATGGCGCCGCGCTCCCACAGCGCTTCCAGAAGCGGGTTCCAGGCCTTCGGCTTCGCCTGCTTGCCTTCGGCAACGGCGCGATCCAGATCCGAAAGATGGCGGCAGTTGAGATAGCCAACGAGATCGGTCGCAGTCAGCGCGAAGCTTTTGTTCGTGAGGCGCATGGGCGCTCCCTCCTCCGCCTACAATATATCGGCGGCTCAGGTCTCATGCTTTAGAATTTATGCATGGCCTGCCCGCTCCCGCCGTGCAGCGGTCGTGGCGGCCAAAAAACGTATAAAGATCATCAAGCCGCGCTCCCTGCCAATCTTCGATAAGCGGCTCACTTGCCCGCGGAGAGCTACGGAGAGGAATAGACGACGCTCAATCCACTACGTAGTCGCCACAAAGCACCTCTCCAGTGGGTATTTTTACAAGCTAGTTGCCCGGATATCGGCTCTGATTAGAATGCGAGCGCATATTTCCAATGATGTTACGAGGGTCGCAATTTGCCTTGTTTTTGTTAGGGGGCACGCGTGGAGGTACAAGCATCCGCTTTGCGGTTCAAGCCGCTGCAGCACACAGAGGATAAGGCCGCGTATCGGCTCTACCGGGCTGCCCTGGAATGGAGCCTGGACGAGCCGATCGTTATCGACAGCGCTAAGGACCTGAAGTCTGAGCCGACTTGGAAGGCGAAGGGTCTGACACCGTACGATCATCAGGTCAGAAACCTCATTTCCTTTTGCCGCCGTCTGCCTGTGGCGCTACTCGCTGATGATGTCGGTCTTGGAAAGACGATCAGCGCCGGGTTGGTGGCGAGCGAGCTCATATCGCGAGGGCGCGTCAAGAAGCTCCTGATCATTTGCCCCAAGCTACTCATCCCGCAATGGGTGGAGGAGCTTCGAACGAAGTTCGACATCAAGGCGGAGCCCTGCGCCGGTAAGAAGTTGATCAACTTCAATCCTCCGTGGGATGTGGGGGCATTGGTAACGACCTATGCCTCGGCGCGGCTCTATGTCGATCGCATCCCTCAGGGTCGGTTCGATATGTTGGTGCTCGACGAGGCACACAAGCTGCGCAATCTGCACGGCGCGAGCACGATCCCCCAAGTCGCAAAAAAGGTTCGTCAGGTTCTGGCGGAGCGCCGATTCCGCTACGTCCTGATGCTCACGGCGACGCCCATCCAGAATCGGCTGTGGGATGTGTACTCCCTAGTGGATTTGCTAACCGTGGCGCGCGGACATGAAAATCCGTTCGGCAGTCCTGGCATCTTCACTCGCAAGTTCATTGACGACGCGCCGGCGACGGCCAGAAAGCTAAAGCCGTCGTCGCAGGAGGAGTTTCGGTCGGTCGTCTACAGTTACATGTCGCGCGTTCGGCGAGGCGATGCCAAACTCCAGTTCCCCGAGCGTCTCGTGCGCATGCACGCTGTACCGCCTTCGGCGGATGAACTCCGGTTGATCGCGACGATCGCGGAGCCGATTCAGAGCATGAATCGCCTAGCGCAAATCAGTATCCTTCAAGCGCTCGTTAGCAGTCCGGACGCACTGCGCAAGCAGCTAGAGAATATGGCCGCAAGGGGCACTTTCCCAGCTGCCGTATCGCGCGAAGTGACGCGGATCGTCGAAGGGATGGGGCTAAGCGCCAAAATCGTGGGCGTGGGAGCGCTGGCAGATCAGCTTCGTTCTGATATGCCTGATACGTGGCGCATGGTCGTGTTCACTACCCGGCGCGAGACGCAGATATCGATCGAAAAATACCTTTCCGAGCGAGGTATTCGTGTTGGGACGATAAACGGCGATTCGGGCGAGCGAAACCAGGACACGCTGGAAGCGTTCCGTGCCGATCCTCCCAAATGCAATGTCATCGTCTCTACGGAAGCGGGCGCTGAAGGCGTCAACCTGCAGGCGGCGAACGTACTCGTGAACTACGATCTCCCGTTGAACCCGATGATCGTGGAGCAACGCATCGGCCGCATCCAGCGTCTGCAATCAAAGTTCGCCAATGTTTGCATTTATAACATCACGCTCGCCGGAACCTTCGAGCAATACATCGTCGGCAGGTTGATGGAGAAGCTGCAGATGGCGGCACATGCCATCGGCGACATTGAATCGTTACTCGAGGCCAGCGGCTTTGAGGATGAGGAAGGCGAAGGCTTCGCCGAGCAGATCCGTAAGCTGGTCGTAAAATCTCTGGCAGGCATCAATGTTGAGTCGGCGGCGCAGATGGCAGCGCAGAGTATCGCAGATGCCAAGGCTCGGCTTGAAACCGAAGAGCGCAATATTGATGGCATGCTCGGCGGCATGGATGAGGGCGGCTATCAAGGACCCAAGACGCCGACCCTACCGCGCGTCAATCACTCAATGAGCGAGCAAGATTTCACGATCAACGCGCTTCAATCCTTGGGCACAAGCATTCAAGTTCACCCGGCGGGAGGCTATCGTATAGAGCGCGAGGGCGCAGTGGAACTGATTCATTTCGGGTCAGGCCCAGTTTCGCAAGGCTCGGTTCTCTATGCTTCAGGAACCCCTTCTTTTGAGCGCCTGGTGGATCGATTGACGGATAGGGGTCGGCACCAGATCAGAGATCGGGATGAACGGCCTATCGAGACGTCGGAGGCGCAAGCGGAAGAATGGGTCAAGTCGTTTCAGGGTCTTTGCGTTTCGCGAAACGTGATCAACGGCGCGCGGGCGTTTAAGGGGAATGCGATTGTCAGAGTGCGGGCGACAGTCGCACACGATAGTTACGACAGGATCGTCGATGTACCCTGCAATGAGGCTGCCTTCAGCTCTAGCGTCGCGACGGTGCTCGAAGAGACGCCAGAAGTTATTGCTGATCCGTCCGTCCTTGGGCTGGATCGGAAGAAGCTTATCGAAGCGGCCATGCAGGACGAGGGCGTTTCCGAATTCTGCCGCTTTTACAAGGAGCGTCGGTCGCTGGAAATCGGGGCTGCGGGGGGTGACGAGCGTAAGCGGAAGAAGCTCGAGGACGAGTTCACCCCACGCCTCGCCTTCGAACTCGTAGCGCTGGAAGGTTTCCTCTCTCGTGCGCTGACGCTCGCCTGCCGCTACAGGCTGACGGAAAACGGCCGTGAATATGAGAGCACGGTAACATTCCTTCCGTCGACGTTGGCCATCGTGCAGCAGCCTGCAATGGCTCGGTGCGAGACTTTGTCTCGAATAGTGCCCGAAGATGTGCTCGGAACATGTGCCGTTTCGGGTGGACGCCATATCCTAGACATACTGGCAAAATCGGAAGCGAGTGGCCGCCTGGCAGTCCCTGCTCACGTCGTAACCTGCGCTTTGACGGGCAAGCGCGTCCTGTCTGACGAGATCGCGATCTCGGACATCACAGGCCAGCCCGTCCTGCAGAACCTCCTTAAGCAATCCGCCCTTTCGGGGAAGACGGGCGAGCTTTCTTACTTTGGCACCTGCGCGTTTACCGGCATTGATGCCTTGCGTGATGAGCTGTTGACGAGCGCCATCTCGGGCAAGTTGCTCCGCTTTGACCAGCAAGCAACGTCAGGCGTAAGTGGAAAAATTGGACACGTTTCGGAATTTATCGCCTGCACGGAAACACGCGTTTCGCTCACCTCAGACGAGGCCGAACGCTGCTCAATCACAGAGAATATTTATCGGCCTGGCATTCTGGAACGGTGCGGGGAGACGGGCCAGTTGATGCATCCGCGCGAGATGGAGAAGTGTGACGTCCTTGGCAAGTCGGTCAACCGAGCGTTACTGCTAACGTCAGAAATGTCCGGGCGGCGGGCATGTCAGCGCCATTTCGCAAAGTGCAATTTTACAAACGCGACGGTCTTACGCGACGAGCTTGCGATGAGCCAACTCTCCGATCGAGCCTACCGCAAAGATGAGGCGCTTGTTTCATCCTTCAGTGGGAGAGTAGGTCATCGGAGCGAGTTTTTCCATTGCTCGATAACGAACCAGTTCGTAGCTGGGAGCGAGGGTGAGCGATGCGCGGTGACTGGAACGCACGTTGCGCCCTCAGTGCTTGAGGTTTGCACTGAGACAGGACAAAGAGTGATACCTGGCGAATTGGAGCGGTGTACTGTCAGCGGTCGTAAGGCGCTCAAGAGGCTGTTGGTGGCCAGCAGCCTCTCGGGCCGCCGTATGCTCGAGAAAGAAGCTGTTGTCGCCGTTTCCGGACAATACTGTGCCCCGGACGAAACAGAGCAGTGCGAGTGGGATGGGAATCGCTACCATCCCGCCGACATTCTGGTGTGCGATCTGACGGGCCTACCGCACCATCGAAAACATTCGACGCCGAGACAGCCGCAGCGACTTCGGCCGATCTCTGAGCTGCTAGATGGGATTTCGAGGCGGGCCGATCATTCCCACCTCTGGGAAGAGATCGCTACGCAAGTCAAACCAGTGCTTGGCCGTTGTCACGTCGAGGCGGCGCATGTGTCGTCCGACGGCAGGTCGCTAGCGGTTGGTCTCGCAGTCAAAAGAATGTTGGGGTTACGCACCGTCCATGCGGGAATGATTTATGACCTCGCTAGTCAGCGGGCGATTGGCAGGGTGATTTGTGGCCAGCGGGCAGCCAATGGTTGGATCGCTGAGAAAGCTTGAAAAAGTGCTTCTCGCCGGCGCTGCCTGGCGTCGGCTTATCATTCATAATGGGACGCTAACGATAAGCCGCCAGTGTCTCTGCCAACGGGCTTGCCAGAGTCTGCTTCTGGGACAGAGCGCCGCGACGCGCATGTTGGCGGCGAGCTAGGAACTGCCGCTCCCCGGGCGACAACATGTCTGCATTGGATCTAGAGGCCAAGTCCGGTCGCCACTGGACACCGAGATAGATCACCTCCATAATACACCAACTAGTTAATTAACAATTCGGTGTCATAAAATGCGGGACCCTCTTAGCCGCACCTTTGCCGCGCTCGCCGATCCTACTCGACGCGCGATGCTCGCCAGATTGGCCAAGGGCGAAGCCAACGTATCCGACCTCGCCGAGCCGTTCCTCAAGGACATGAGCCTTCCTGCTGTGACCAAGCATCTGAAAGTGCTTGAAGGTGCCGGGCTCATTACCAAGGGCCGCAAGGCGCAGTGGCGACCCTGCCAGCTTAACGGCGAGCCTCTGCGTGAAGCCGTGGACTGGATGGAACAGCATCGAATTGCGTGGGAAGCGCAGCTCGATCGGCATGGCGTCTACCTGAAATCAAAAAATAGGGGAATCCGTCATGGCCGCAAAAAATAAGGCGAATGTTCTCTCGCTCTGCCGCATCTACGATGCGCCGCTTCAGTCAGTTTGGGATGCCTGGACTGTCCCGGAGGAGGTAGCGCAGTGGTGGGGGCCGCGCGGTTTCACATTGACAACCCATAGCCGCGATCTGTGTACCGGCGGCCACTGGCATTACACCATGCACGGACCCGATGGCACCGATTACGAAAACACTACGCAGTATCTTGAAGTCGTTCCAATGCAGCGCATGGTCTATGACCACGGTGGCCACAAGGATCGCCCGCCACTGTTCCGCATGACCGCACTCTTCACCGAGCGCAACGGACAGACTCAGCTCGATTTGAGCATGGCGTTTGCGACACCCGAAGTAGCGACGGAAATGCGTGGTTTCATCAAGAAGGCTGGCGGCGAGGCAACCTGGGACCGGTTGGGCGAGTATCTCGTAAAACGGCAAACCGGAGCAGAGCAGTTCTTTATCGCACGCACATTCGACGCCGCTATCGATCAAGTGTACGAGATGTGGACCGATCCCGATCATCTCGCGCAATGGCTGCCGCCAACGGGTGCAACCATGCAATTTCTTAGAGCCGAGCCACGTATCGGAGGCACTTCATTCTATGCGATGACAATGGCGGACGGGACGGTGATGCACGGTCGGCTATCCTACCTGGCACTCGAACGGCCGAGCCGCATCGTCTACACGCAGCAGTTTTGCGATGAGAAGGAGCAGGTGATCCGGGCGCCGTTCTTCGCATGCTGGCCGCGAACGATGGTCACGACAGTGGAGTTGGTTTCAGAAGCGCCAGATCGAACCCGCGTGTCTCTACGCTCGGAACCCCGGGATGCTTCCACCCCGGACATTGCCGAGTTCATCAAGCAGCGTGGCAACATGACGAAGGGCTGGACCGGCTCATTCGACAAGTTGGAGGCATTTGTGTAGCGACGGCGGATGTTGTTGCTAATGCTGCGGCCGTCGGTGCTCAGTTGGGCAGTTGTCACCATTGCACCCATCACGATGGCGTCATCGCTCTCAACGCTTGCCTCCGTGTCGAAGACTACCAGCCAGCACATGTTCAATGCGCCTCGGCCGTGGTGTCCAGTGCCTCCACGCGTCGCATCCGCCGAACATATACTGTGCCCCATGCGAGGCCGATGAGAGCGGCGATCAAAGAGCCGAGCAGCACGCCCAACTTTGCTGCGCCGAGGAGACCTTCATTCTCGAAGGCCAGCATCGCGATGAAGATGGACATGGTGAAGCCGATGCCTGCAAGAAAGCCGATAAGCCATACGCCAGGCCATGTCACTCCGGAAGGAAGCTCACACCATTTAAGGCGAACCATCAGCCACGTCGCGGCGACGACACCAATCGGCTTGCCGAGTACAAGGCCTGCGCCCACTCCGAGCATGACGTAGTGCGCGCCGCCGACGGAGAGATCTACGCCGTCGATCGACACGCCCGCGTTCGCCAACGCGAACACTGGCATGATACCAAAGGCTACCCATGGATGCAGAGCTGTCTGAACGCGAACCACGGGTGGCAGCATCTCACGACGAACCAAGAGAAGTGTTCGGAGTGGACGCGCCAGGCGGTTGACATCCTTTTTTGCGACCGCATCACCGTTACGCAACTCCTCGGCAATACGCGACAGGGCTTCCAGCGGCGGCTCCCGCATTGGCATCGGCAGGACGGGTGTCATCAAACCGAGCACGACGCCGGTAAGAGTGGGATGAGCGCCGGTCATAAGCAAGCCGATCCAGACAATTGCGCCTGGAACGACGTAGGCGTACGCAGAGCCGGCCCCGATCCGCTGCAACGCCAAGATCAGGAATATGCCAATGGCGGCGACCAGGAAGCCGCTGATATCCAGGCCCCCAGAATAGAAGAAGGCGATGATCAGAACTGCGATCACATCATCGATAATTGCCAGTGCCAGGAGGAAAACCCTCACATTGCCTGGTATCGACCGGCCCAGTAGAGCGAGTACGCCGACGGCGAAAGCGATATCTGTTGCAACAGGCACGGCCCAGCCGTGAATCCGTAGCGGGTCGGTGTTCAAACTCAGATAGATCAGCGCGGGCAAGAGCACGCCACCAGCAGCAGCGGCGACGGGTAGTAGAGCTTGGTCGGGCCGACTGAGCGCGCCTTCATGAATCTCGCGGCGGATCTCCATCCCTACCACAAGAAAGAATACGGTCATCAACGCGTCGTTGATCCAGAAATGAAGCGACTTTGAGTACACGAATTCGCCAAGTCCTACCGACAGCGGCAGGTGCCAAAAGGCGTGATAGCTATCGGCAAAGGGAGAGTTGGCCCAGATGAGCGCGATCGCCGCAGCCATCAGCAGCGCGATGCCGCTTGCCGCTTCAATGTGAATAAAACGTTCGAATGTCAGGAAGGCCCGCTCGGCCAACACCTGCGACCGAGCAAGGCTGCGGCGTGAATAATTCTGGTCCATGGGCGCACGCTATCTGCGTGGCGGCCCGACCATCGCATTACCTGCTTCACCGCCGAATGCGGCTAACACCCACGCGCTCTTATTGGCACTCCGGCTCCTTTAAATCAACCGGTTGACGCTGGCCGTGGCAACTGGACGCCCCAGGCCACGCTGAGGCGTGGCTATTAGCGGAGGATCTTTTCCATGGCCTCGCCCTTAGCGAGTTCGTCGATGAGTTTGTCGAGGTAGCGATCTCGCGCATCATCGGCTCCTGAATCTCCTCCACGCGGACGCCGCATACGACGCCGGTGATCAGATATCGAGACGGGTTCATCTGGGCGCGTATGCGAAGAAATCCTCGAAACTCGTCTTCTTCGCAAGCTCGGCCACACGGCTCAGAAACAAGCGGACAGCTGCTCTCCAGCGACGCCCAGCTTGACATGCAGTAAAATCACTGCATTTTTATTCGCATGGAGGCCGACCAACTGGACAATGTCTTCAAGGCTCTCGGCGACCCGGTGCGCCGTGGCATCCTCGATCGCTTAGCGAAGCGTCCTAGGCAGTCCTTGTTCGAGATCTGCGCTTCGACGTTTGCGGAGGATGGTAGAAGCCTGTCGCGACAAACGATCTCTCAGCACCTCGATATGCTCGAGAGAGCAGGACTTGTCGAGACGCATTGGAGCGGGCGCACGAAGATGCACAGCTTCAACAATACGCCTCTGCGGAAGGCAGCCGAGGTCTGGCTCAACAAGCACCTGAGAAAAGGGAAGACGACATGAGGATCTATGTAACGAGCGTCTTTGTCGACGATCAGGCCAGAGCCTTGAGCTTCTACACGGAGAAGCTCGGCTTCGTCGTCAAGCATGATATTCCGCTTGGCGAGCATCGCTGGTTGACGGTGGTGTCGGAGGAGGACCCGCAAGGCACCGAACTCCTCCTTGAGCCGGGTGCACACCCTGCCGTTGGGCCGTACAAGGCTGCGCTCGTGCGTGACGGGATTCCTGCAGCGTCCTTCAAGGTGGACGATCTTGACAAGGAATTCGAGAGACTGCGCGAACTCGGCGTGACATTCACCGTGGAGCCGATGGATGCAGGCACCGTCAGGATGGCTGTCTTCGACGATACATGCGGCAACCTCATTCAAATCATCGAGATGGTTGAAGGAAGGTAAGAGCCCGATCGTCAGCGGCACGGCCGCGCCTAGCCGACAGCGTAACCAGGGCACGCACCTACTCGATCGGGAAGCCGACGTCCCGGCGGTGACGGATTGAAGGTCAGGAGCGTCGCGTCTTTGTCGAC
>NZ_JADZBI010000117.1 GCF_020852195.1 Hyphomicrobium sp.
GCGGCCACGGGCGCGCGCGCGCACGACGAGGCAACCATCCGTACGCTACTGATGAGCTGCCGCGTGATCGGCCGAGAGATCGAGCGCGCGTTCCTGGGAGAGATGATCGGCGCGCTCAGGCGACGCGGTGTCCGCCGCATTCGGAGCGAGTACATCCCGACGCCGAGGAACGCCATGGTGCGCGATTTCTATGCCTCCTGCAGCTTCGAACAGACTGGCGAAGACGAGGATGGGAAAACGACGTGGCTGCTCTCTGTCGACGCGCAGGATGCGCCATCTTCGCGCCATGTGACCGCAACCTGGGAGATCTGAATGCACGGGCCCGCCTCCGCGTCAACACTGTCATACCCGGAGATCGCATCGATCTTTTCCGAGGTGTTTCACTATACCGGCCCCCTCACTCAGACCACATCGCCAGACGACGTCGGACGATGGGATTCGCTCCAGCACATCGCCCTGATCCGCACGCTGGAGATGACGTTCTCCGTTCGCCTCTCGATGGACGAAATGATGGAGATCAGAAGTGTCGGCGACATCGAAACCGTGCTTCGGCGCCATGGCGTTTAAGCGCTGCGGGATGCAATGATCAAATGTATTTGATCAAGCCTGCGCGTGGCGAGATGTGACGAAAAGGCCGGCTGCTTGTTGTCTTGCATCAAGTTCAGCCGGCGCGGAGTGGCGCAGGGAGGAGAGCATCCGGAGGTCACATCCAGGTTCTCTCGGAATCATGGACGCAGTTGACTGGGCCATCATAAAGTCCACCCCGCTTTTCGGTGCGATGGCATCGCAAACGGCGCAGGCGCTCGTCGGGCATGCGGCGCCCCGGCAGTATGAGAAGGGCACCACGCTCTTCCTGCAAGGAGAGCCCGCGGAGGCCTTCTTCATCGTCCTCGACGGATGGGTGAAGATCTATCGGACGACGCCTGACGGGCTCGAGGTCGTGCTCCATGTCTTCACGAGCGGTGAGACCTTTGCCGAGGCCGCCATATTCCTCGGCGGGCGCTATCCGGCGAGCGGAGAGACCGCGGCTCCGTCGCGGCTGCTCAGGGTTGACGGCGCCGCCTTTCGTGCGCGCATCGAGGAGCGGCCGGCGCTGGCCATGTCGATGCTCGCCTCAGCATCCTATCAGCTCAAGTTCCTCGTGGAGCAGATCGAGCAAATCAAGGTGCGTTCCGCTCCGCAGCGGATCGCTGATTTCCTGGTCCGCATGACCGAGGTCCGCAAAGGCGAGGCCGTTATCGAGTTGCCGTTCGAGAAAGGACTGCTCGCAAACCGGCTCGGTATGAAGCCCGAGAGCTTTTCGCGTGCCCTCGCGCAACTGCGCGCACATGGCGTGACCGCCGAGCGCGGGACCATAAGCATCGCTGATATCGGCCGGCTTCTCAGCTTCGTCGAGTTCGTCCCCGAGGACGATGCGTAGGCGGACAGTAGCTCGCCGCTTGGGGCGCACAACCTATCAAAAAACCGTGAGCGCGGCCCATGTTTTCTACGGCGCCCCTGGCCGTTTAACAAAAGTCAAAGGCCCAGAGACGGCGCGCGGGATAGTGCGCGCGGGGTCGCAATGGCCCTCTTGTGGCAAATAAGGAGGAACCCCGAATGAACGCCCTCGACAATGCCTGCATCGACGGGAACGTCACCTTGACATGGGTTGCACCCGCATACTGCGACGTGCGCCTCGGCTTCGAGGTGACCGCCTACGTCTACGTTCGCTGACGGGGGGAAGCTCCGAAAGGAGCCCTCAGCGTGGAGGAGCACATGGAGGCCGAACGGCGGCTCAGACCGGAGGACGTGGTCGAGCTCAATCCAAACTATCACTTCCGATGGGAAGAGCCGCAGCAAGCCCATGTGCTCCTCTACCCCGAAGGGATCGTGAAGCTGAACCAAACGGCAGCCGCGATCCTGGAGGCCTGCACCGGCGCCCCCTCCATCGCGGACGGCACCGCCGAGCTCAGTCGCCGCTACGACAAGCGCAATCTCGGCGCAGAGGTTCTCAAGTTCTTGGAGGTCGCCCATGCCAAAGGCTGGATCCGGGTTAAGTCTTGACGGCCTGGGCATGCCGCTTTGGCTCGTAGTCGAGCTGACCTACAAGTGCCCGCTCAAGTGCCCCTGGTGCAGCAATCCGGTCGACTTCAACCGCTATCGCAACGAGCTCACCACGGAGGAGTGGAAGGCCGTGCTGCGGGAGGGTCGCCGGCTCGGATCGCTGCAGCTCGGGTTTACCGGCGGTGAGCCAATGCTGAGGCGGGATCTGGAAGAGCTGGTCGAGGAGGCGGACGGCCTCGGCTACTATACGAACCTGATCACGTCTGGTGTGGGCCTCAACGAGAAGCGGCTTCGGGCGCTGAAGAAGGCGGGGCTCAAGCAGATCCAGCTCAGCATTCAGGCCTGCGACCAGGAGCTCAACGAGAAACTCGTCGGACTCGACGTGTTCGCGCACAAGATTGCGATCGCGCGCACGATCAAGGCCGAGGGCTTCCCCATGGTTCTGAACGTTCCAGTCAGCCGCTACAATATCGACCACACCGCCGCGTTCATCGAGCTCGCCGCGGATCTCGGCGTCGAGTACGTCGAGTTCGCCAACCTGCAATACTACAACTGGGCGCTCTTGAACCGGGCCGAGCTCCTGCCCACGCGCGAGCAGCTCGCCCGCTCGGAGGCCGAAGTCAAGGCGGCCCGCGAGCGCCTTGGGAAGCGGCTCACGATCTACTACGTGGTGCCCGACTACCACGACAACCGTCCCAAGGCGTGCATGAACGGCTGGGGCTCAATCCATCTGACGATTGCGCCCGACGGCACCGCGCTTCCTTGTCAGGAGGCCCGCCTCATCAAGGAGATCGAGTTTCCCAACGTGCGCCACCACGCACTCGACTGGATCTGGACGCGATCGCCGGCATTCAACCAGTTCCGGGGCGAATCCTGGATGAAGGAGCCGTGCCGGAGCTGCAGTGAGAAGGAGAAGGATTTCGGCGGCTGCCGCTGTCAAGCGTACTTAATGACGGGCGATGCCGCCAACACCGACCCCGTGTGCGCCAAGTCGCCCCATCGGCATCTCGTCGATGCGCTGATCAGCGGAGCCGAAACGCGCCGCGACCAGAAGCCTTTGATCATGCGTGAAGGCGGCTATCCAAGGCGCACGGGCGCCCGCTGACCGAGACGCACATGGACTTCGGCACCCTCGATCTCCTTGCACGACTGCTGCACGTGGCGGGCGTCATCATCTGGATCGGGCACAACTGGGTGAACGTGGTGCAGACACCCGTGTTCCGGCGCGTTCTGCCGTCCGACCCACCGGAGACGGCACGTGACGTGTTCATCCGGGCATCCAAGCGCGAGCACGGGATATTCCGCCATGCGTCGCTGATCGTGCTCGCGACGGGCCTCTACATGCTGTGGCGGCGCGGCGACCTTGTCGACGCCATCACGCTTTCCGGCCCGTCGGCCACCATCGGTCTCGGCATGTGGATAGGAACGCTCATGGTGCTTAACCTGTGGCTCGTGCTGTGGCCGCACCAGAAGAAGGTGCTGGGATTTAGTCCTGCATCGACCGACGAGCGGCTCAGATGCTCGCGCATCACGTTCCTCTCGTCGCGCACCAACACCGTGCTCTCGGTGGCCACGCTGCTGCTCATGATCGGTGGCGCTCACGGCTTTTCTTTGCTCTGACGATGGGAAGCAGCCATGCAGGTTCTCAGTTTCGCCTCGGCCTGCTCCAAGATTCCGGACGACGTACTGGTCACGCTCCGCGCGGATGTCGCCGAATGGCAGGGCTCCGGGCTCTCGGCCCTGGAGCTACCATTCACCGGAAAGGCATTCGCCGACATCAAAGCGCTTGCCGAGCATGACCTCCGGGCGCTTCTCGACCTGCCGGACGGCTACCACATCCTGTTCCTGCAGGGCGGCGCGTCGGCGCAATTCGCGTTTCTGCCGATGAACCTCCTCGGAAACGCATCGCATTGCGACTACGTCGACAGTGGGCATTGGTCGCGACGTGCAATCGCCGCGGCGCAGCCGTATGGCGACGTGCGCGTGATCGCCGCAGGCGACGGACATACGCTGCCGGATCCCGAGGAGTGGGATCGCTCGCCCGACGCAGCCTATTGCCACTACACCACCAACGAAACCGCGGACGGCCTGCAATTCCAGACGTTCCCCGAGGCGGTCGATGTGCCGCTCGTGGCGGACATGACGGCTGATTTCCTGACCAGGTCGATTCCCGTCGAGCGGTTCGACCTCATCTACGCAAGCGCCCAGAAGAATCTCGGCGCTGCAGGTCTCACGCTCGTAATCGTACATCAGAGCCTGCTCGGCCGCGCCCGGCGCGGAACGCCCGCACCCTTCGACTACAGGCGCCAAGCCGATGCCAAATCCCGGGTCAACACGCCGCCGACGTTCGCCGTGCTCGTCGCGAGCCGGATGCTGGCTTGGCTGCGAACGCAAGGCGGCTTGGCAGCGGCTCAGGCAAGGAACGAGGCCAAGAGCGCCAAGATCTATGCCGAGATCGACGGCAGCTTCTACCGTTGTCCGGCGTCGCCGTCCTGCCGCTCATCGATCAACGCATGCTTCCATCTTCCCGATCCCGCGCTGGATCTCATGTTCGTCGAGGAAGCGCAGGTGCAGGGGCTTTATCACTTGCGCGGCCATCCCGACGTCGGAGGCGTCCGCGCGTCGCTTTACAACGCGGTTTCGGAAACGGCCGTGGACACGCTCGCAAGCTTCATGTCCGACTTCAAGCGCCGAAGAGGGTAGAGATGCATGTCGGCGAGAACAGAACGCACCATCGGGGCAGTCTGCCTGCCCTGAACCAATCCGTGACGGTATTGGGGCTTTCCTTCTCAAATCCGCTTGGGCTCGCTGCCGGCTTCGACCGGACAGGCGAGCTGGTTCCGTCGCTTGCCGCACACGGCTTCGGACATATCGAGTTCGGCACCGTCACGCCGGCAACCGGTCGGGCGGCTACGCTCGGCCGCATTCGCTCCCGCATGCGCATCGGGATCAATATCGGCAGTGCGCGGCCCGGACTCGACGAGCAGGTGATCGAGGACTACGTAGCGACGCTGAGGCAGGTGTACGGGCTCTGCGACTATGTCGTCGCCAACCTCAGCGCACCGGCACTGCACCGCGATGGCAACATGTCCGGCATCGACATGCTGGTGAAACGTCTTTGCGTGGCGCGGGACGTCCTCTCTGCGGTTGGCGGACATCGCGTACCCCTGCTCGTCAAGCTCGAGGCGAGGAGGCACAGGACCGCCTTTCCGGCCGCGATCATGGCGCTGCGCGGAAGCGGGCTCGACGGCGCCGTGCTGGTGAGCGACTCGCTCGATCGGATCCACACGATCTCAACCTATCTCGATGGGCTCACGGTCATCTCCGTCGGCGGCGTTCGGCTCGCCGAGGATGTGAAGGCGCGTATTGCGGCCGGAGCATCCCTGGTCCAAGTGCACCGGGCATATGCAGATGGCGGCGCCGCGAGAATTCGGCGCATCCTGAAAGGGCTGACAGAGCCAACGGAGCACCACCGCTGAAGATGCCTCATGTCCATCGCGCGGACGTCATTCCTCAGAAATGAGCGGGCTCAAGGCCGCGCCTCCCTCCAGATAGTCGGCAACCAGCTCTGCCAATGCCGGAGCGAGCAGGAAGCCATGGCGGTAGAGACCGTTCACGACGATGCGCCGTCCGCGCACGATGACGCGCGGCACGTTATCGGGAAATGCAGGACGCACTCCCGCGTCGATGGCCACAATCCGGGCGTCGCCGAAGGCCGGATGGAGCGCATATGCCATAGCGAGCAGATCGAGCGCTGAACGCAGCGTCACAGGTCCCTGCTCGTCGCTTTCGATAACCGTCGCTCCGATCATGTATGTTCCCATGTCCCATGGAACGACATAGAGCGGCGCGTACGGATGCAGGAGACGAACCGGACGTTTGAGCGCAATCGCAGGATTTTGAATGACGATCCGCTCACCTCTGACGCCGCGCAGGGCCGTGACATCCTGGCTGGCTCCCATTCCACGGCAATCGATCACATAGTCCGCATCCTCCTCCGTTCCGTTATGACCGAATGTCACTTTCGCGTTGAGGCGGCGTATCGTTCTCAGCAGGAACCCTGCTGCCGCAGCGGGATCGACGTGCGCCTCCTCGGCATAGAACAGGGCTGTCTCGAATCGCCGCGCGAGATCGGGCTCGAGCTTCGCCACATCGCTCGCATCGAGCACCCTGTGTCCCTCGGTGAGACGCGAGAAACGGATCAGCTCGCTCCGGTCGCCTGGATGCGCCACGACGAGCGTGCCATTGCTGACGACACCGGCGAACGTCGAGCGCCAGATGTCGAGCGATCGAAGCCCAAGATCCTGGACGATCGGCGGTGCCGTCTCGCGTTCGCAGAAGGGTGCGAGCATGGCCCCGGCATAAGCGCTGGCAGCCTTGCTGAACGGGATCCTCTCCTGATCCACGAGATGAACGGCATAGCCGCGGTAGGCAAGTGTATAGGCCTGCCACAAGCCGGCGATGCCGGCGCCGATGACGGAGATCTTGGGTCCGTTCATCTCCATTCATATCCTCAACGGACGACGTAGGTCGCGCCGTTCACACCCTGGGCGAAGCCGTTCGAGAAAGCAGTGTCGGGCGCAATTGCGCGTAGAAGGCGCATGGCCCGCGAAGACTCGCACGCGTCGTCGAGCACGTCGCGGAAGACACGCGCCACGCCGACCATGTCGCATGTGTGTGGCGACAGACGCAGCGTCGACACGCCGATCTTTGCGAGCTCCTGAGCTTCAAAGATGAGGTTGCAGTACGTATGGGACAGTGTCTGCACGCCGTTGATGGCCAGGAACTTCTCGTCGTCGAGTGTGTCCACGCGGAGCCCGTCCGGATCATTTTCGCAGACGAACTGGCAGGAATCTTTGGTGCGCCCGTAGAGCCGCGCATGATAGCAGCGGGCCGAGATGGCGAGCGGGATACGGCCGAAAGCCCAGACCTCGATCTCCGCTCCCTCAGCGGCACCGGCTATGGCGGCGATCGAGGCCATCGGCAGCTCGGGAGGCAGCGCGATCCGCCGCGCCCCACCGTCGATCAGGAGCCGGGCAGCGGTCTCGTTGTAGACTGAGATAAAAGGTCCAATGGCATGCGGATGGCCCGCAAGATGAGGGAGCATGGAGACATCGTTGGCCTCCACCATCTGCGAGGCCTCAGCCAGTGCCGCGCAGTATCGAAGCTCTCGCTGAAGCGTGGGAAGCGCCAGCGAGCTCAGGATTACGGTCTTGCCGCCGCGTTCGAGGCGAGCAATGACATCCGGCAGAACATCGGAGAAGAACGGCTGACGCTTCGAACAGACCACCTCGCCCAGATAGACGAACTCGACGGGGGCCTCGTCCGCAACGCGCGCGTAGAAATCGCGCCAGCGCGTGGCCGGCCAGTTGAAGAGAAGAGGCCCCAGAGACAGCGATATCCGAGACATGTTCAAATGCCCTGCTCTCGGCTCACCGCCATGCCTTGCGATAGGCACCAGAGGTGACGCTCTGGCCTTCGGTCATGGAGGCGAGCGATTCGATAGGAACAGCCGTGCCGGCGGCAAGGGCGTCGAGCGCCTCGCGGAATGCTGCGACAACGGCTTTGATGTAGGCGCGGCTGCGCTGGCGGCCCTCGATCTTGATTGCCGTGACGCCGGCCGTACGCAGCTCCGGCAGAAGCCTGCGCGCATCGAGGCTCACCGGTTCCTCGAAGAGGTATCCCTGCCCGGCCGTCGTCCTGAAGTGTCCCTTGCAGAGAGTCGGATAACCGACCGGCCGACCGGAATCGGAGCGGTCTATCGTGAACTCACCCAGGCGGGACACGAGGCAGTCCCCGTCCTGCCGGTAGCTGACGTGGCTCGCGGGCGAGCACACGCCATTCATGTTCGGTGACTTACCCGTCGCATAGGAGGAGAGCGAGCACCGCCCTTCCGTCATCACGCACAGGCCGCCGAATGCGAACGTCTCCGTCTCGCACGAGACGGCGCGCGTCACGGCGGCGATCTCGGCAACACTCAGCACACGCGGCAGCACCACGCGCTTCACGCCGAACCTCCCCACGTAGAAATTGATGGAGTCTGCACTCGCCGCTGCAGCCTGCACCGACAGATGCAGCCGCAGGCGGGGATGTGTCGTGGCGGCATAGCCGAGCAGTCCAAGATCGGCGAGGATGACGGCATTGGCCCCGAATGCCGCCGCATCGTCCACGGCACGGCGCCAGGGACCGGGATCGCCGGCCCGCGCGAACGTGTTGATGGCGATCAGCACCTTCGCGCCGCGCTCGCGTGCATAGGAGATGGACGCACGCATCTCGTCGCGGCTGAAGTTGAGGCCGGGAAAGTTGCGGGCGTTCGTCTCGTCGCGGAACCCGCAATAGACGGCATCCGCGCCCGCTTCGATGGCGGTGCGCAGTGATGCCGGCGTCCCCGCCGGGCAAACAAGCTCCAGCGTTCGCGGGCCGTGGGGCGTCACTGGACGTGTCCTCGATTGGCCGTCTTAAGGACGGCGCGCAGGATGCCCTCTAGCGCCCGTTTGATCCCGTCAATGGGCGAGCCACATGCGGCGCATGTCGCCGCGACCTCGCCGAGCAAATCGACATCCGCATCATCGATGGCATTGCGGAGTGCCAGAACTGCTTCGATGTCGCCCTCGATGACAAGATCGCGCGAGAAGAACAGTGCATCACCATCGTAGACCCCGTCGACGAGGCCGATCAGCACCGGCAAGGGTCCACGTATTCGCGCATGCACGGGTATGATGTCGAGCGTACGCACAATCCGCAGGGATATGGTGCTCTCCTGCAGCTCGAGAACGACGGTGAACGGCAGGTCGTCCGGCTCGACGGCAATGCGGCGACGTTCCATCCCGCTGAGCCTGCCGACGAGGTCAGGATGACGCTCGAGAATTCCGGCAAGCAGTCGCACCAATGCAAACTCAAGGGGGAATAGCGGCAATGGGCGCATGGCCCATGCGACGATGCCCGGCAAACGGCGAGCCTGTTGCAATGAAGGTTGCAGCATGGTGCCTCCTCTGCCGTCTTTCTTATCCCGATGCGCGCGGCGCTGCTTAACCGAGGTCAAACATCGCAGAACAGTCCGGTGCTTAGTGCGGCGCAGGCGACATGGGAGACGAACCTCCGTGCGGGACTTGCCGAAGTTTGGCGATTTGCGCGCCTTCCTGAGCTTTCTCGACGCCAAGGGCGAACTGGCGCGCATCACTGCCCCGGTCTCTGTCGCGCACGATATGACGGAAGTCCACCGGCGCGTGCTCGAAAGCGGTGGCCCAGCGCTGCTGTTCGAGACCCCGATCCGCGCCGACGGAACGGCGTCCGACGTACCGGTTCTCGTCAACCTGTTCGGGACCCACGCGCGGGCGTGCTGGGGACTGGGCGTCACGGACGGCGGACTGCAGCGCCTCGGCGACCTGCTCGGTGCGCTCCGCGAACCCGAGCCCGTGGACGGGCTGCGCGACGCCGTGCGCCGCTGGCCGATGATCAAGGCGCTGCTCAGCATGATGCCGACGCCCGTCGCCCATCCCGTCGTGCAGCAGCGCGTGTGCACCGGCGCGGACATCGCACTCGATCGCCTACCCGTGCAGACCTGCTGGCCAGGCGAACCGGGGCCGCTCATCACCTGGCCACTGGTGCTGACGCGGCCGCCTGACGACGAATCCGTCTCGCGCTACAACGCGGGCGTCTATCGCATGCAGGTCCTGGGACCCGACCAAGCCATCGTGCGGTGGCTGGCCCATCGCGGCGGCGCGGCCCATCATCGCCTTTGGGCGGACGCGGGCCGCGACATGCCGGTCGCCATCGTGATCGGCGCCGATCCGGCGACGATCCTCTCCGCCGTGCTGCCGCTTCCGGAAACGCTGTCAGAGCTACGCTTCTCCGGTCTTCTGCGCGGCGAGAGCCCGCGGCTCGCCCGCTGCGTAAGCGTGCCACTCATGGTGCCGGCCGAGGCCGAGATCGTCATCGAAGGCCTAGTCTCCGCGCACGACACGCGGCCCGAGGGGCCGTTCGGGGATCACACCGGCTATTATAACGCCGTCGAATCGTTTCCGCTGATGCGCGTCACCGCCATCACCCACCGCGCCGACGCGCTCTATCTTTCCACCTACACGGGCCGTCCGCCAGACGAGCCATCCGTCATCGGCGCGGCGCTGAACGAGCTTTTCGTGCCGATCCTGCGGCGCCAGGTTCCCGAGGTCGTCGATTGTTGGCTGCCGCCCGACGCCTGCTCCTACCGCATGGCGGTCGTGTCGATCCGCAAGCGCTACGCCGGGCAGGCGCGGCGCGTGATGATGGCGCTGTGGGGGCTCGTGCAGCAATTCTCGTACACGAAGATCATCGTCGTGGTCGACGAGGGTATCGACGTCCGGAGCTGGCGCGACATCTCGTGGGCGCTGGCGACGCGCATGGATCCGTCGCGGGACCTGACGCTCATTGAGCGCACACCCATCGACTATCTCGATTTCGCATCCCCGGTGGCAGGGCTCGGTGGCAAGCTCGGCATCGATGCCACCACCAAGATCGGGAGCGAGACGGACCGCGAATGGGGGCTCGTTCTGGCGATGCGCCCGGACGTCATCGCGCGCGTCGACGCCATGTGGTCAGAGCTGGGGATCAGCCAAGCGATCGCGGCCCAGGCGGGAGACCGTTGATGCAGAAGAACAGGATCGTGCTCGGCGTGAGCGGTGCATCGGGTGCGGACATTGCCGTACATATCGCCACGCTTCTCAGCGCCATGCGAGACGTCGAGGTTCATCTCATCGTGTCTCAGGCGGCAGAGCGGACGCTCGCGCACGAGGTCGGTCAGGACGGATTGCGAACTCTCGAGAAAGCCGCCGCGTGTCGGCATCCGATCCACGACATCGGCGCATCGATCGCCAGCGGCTCCTTCCAGACGGCGGGAATGATCGTCGCGCCCTGCTCCATGCGGACGACCTCCGCCATCGCCGCCGGGCTTGCGGACACTCTCCTCACGCGCGCGGCAGATGTTCATCTCAAGGAGCGGCGCCGGCTGGTGCTCGTAGTACGGGAGAGCCCGCTGCATCTCGGCCACCTCCGCGCCATGGCCTCTGTCACGGAGTATGGCGCCATTGTCGCACCCGCGGTACCGGCGTTCTATCTCCGCCCGACAACCGCGACCGAGATCGTCGACCAGATCGCACGGCGCACGATCGACCTTCTGGCACTCGACGTGCCGCCCCTTGCCGAGACTTGGCCGGGCCTCAGGCCGGGGGCGCCTCGCTGAGCTGGGCTTCGAGCATATGGCGCAGCGCGGCCAGGCCAGGATCTGGCGCGCGGCTGCAGCTCGACATAAGGCCGAGCCACTGCTCGTCGTCCGCCGAGATGATGAAACGCCCGACGGCCTCGTAGGCCCAGACGCCGACATCGGTTTCGTCGCGCGCGGCGGCGGCGCGGACCCGCGCCATCAGCGGCCCGTCGTCCATGGCCGTCAATGTGTCGAACACAACGGTCTCGTCCTCAAAACGGGACAGGAGGGTGCCGAGCTGCATGGCCTGCTCCTCACATCACGCGCAGGTCGAACGTTGCCGGCAGCGAAACGCCTTCGATCTGCGCCCGGCCGGCAAGACGCGCGATATATTGGGCGACGGCGATCCTCTCCGCCTTTTCGCGGAGGTAGCCGGCAATCCGTTCGTGCACGAGCTCGAACGGCAGCCCACTGCCGGCAATCCGCCGCTCCAGCCGGATGATATGGAACCCGTAGCGCGTCTCGACGGGATGTTGTGCCGTCTCGCCCGGCTCGAGCGCCATCATGGCGGCCTCGAACTCCACCGTGGTCTCGCCCGCGGTAATCTGGCCGAGGTTGCCGCCCTGCTCGCCTGACGGACAGGCTGAATGAGCCCTGGCCATAGAGGCGAACCGGTTGGGATCGCGCGAGAGAATGACGAGAGCTGCCATGGCGGCAGTCCGCGCCTGCTCAAACGACTCAGAATCACTTTTGCGAGCCGCAAACAGGATGTGCGAGACTTCGAAGATATCGGCCGAGCGGAAGCAGCGGCGGTTCTGCTCATAGTAGCGACGGCAGGCGTCCTCATCTGCAGTCGGTGTCACGACTTCCCGCCCCACGAGCGCACGGATTATCGCGTCATCGTCGGTCTCGCGGCGTCCTCGCACATCGGATAGGGGCTCGGCGACGATGCCGAGGCGCCTTGCTTCGCCGAGCAGCAGCGCGCGGACAACCAGCGCCCGTGCCGCTGCCGTCCAGGCCATGATGGGCGTTTGTGCCGCATGATTCTGCGCTTCGCGCGAGATCACGTCGTGCGAGATCACGATGCCGTCGACGGCAACGCGCTTGCGGGCCGTCGCAGCAAGATCGGCGTGAAGCGAGCATCCCATGGCGATTTCACTCCACGGGGAGGTTGCGCACGCGCGCCAGGGCCGGCCTCGCCGCGTTGACGCCGGACCGCGACCGCACGACCTGATAGCCGCGCCGGCCGAGATACCAGACCGGCGCGCTCCAGACGTGCACGAGGCGCGTGAAGGGGAAGACCAGGAAGATGGTCATGCCCAGAA
>NZ_JADZBI010000118.1 GCF_020852195.1 Hyphomicrobium sp.
ATCCACGAGAAGAAGCTGTCGTCCTTGCAGGCCATGCTGCCGATCCTCGAGGCGGTGGTGCAGACCGGCAAGCCGCTGTTGATCGTGGCCGAGGACATCGAGGGCGAGGCGCTGGCCACCTTGGTGGTCAACAAGCTGCGCGGTGGCCTCAAGGTTGCCGCCGTCAAGGCACCGGGCTTCGGCGACCGCCGCAAGGCCATGCTCGAGGATATCGCCATCCTGACCGGCGGCACCGTGATCTCCGAGGACCTCGGCATCAAGCTCGAGACGGTGACCCTCGACATGCTGGGCACCGCCAAGCGCGTGTCGATCGACAAGGAGAACACCACCATTGTCGACGGCTCGGGCAAGAAGGCCGACATCGAGGCTCGCGTGAAGCAGATCAAGGCGCAGATCGAGGAGACGACCTCGGACTACGACCGCGAGAAGCTGCAGGAGCGGCTGGCGAAGCTCGCCGGCGGCGTGGCCGTGATCAAGGTTGGCGGCGCCACTGAGGTCGAGGTCAAGGAGCGCAAGGACCGCGTCGACGCCGCGCGGCACGCGACCCGCGCGGCCGTCGAGGAAGGCGTTGTTCCGGGCGGTGGCGTGGCGCTGCTGCGCGCCGCCAAGGCCCTCGAGTCGATCAAGGTCGAGAACGACGACCAGAAGGTCGGCATCTCGATCGTGCGCAAGGCGCTGCAGTCGCCGGCCCGCCAGATCTTCCAGAACGCGGGCGAGGACGGCTCGGTCGTCGCTGGCAAGATCCTCGAGAACGCCAAGTACGCCTACGGCTTCAATGCCCAGACCGGCGTCTACGGCGACCTGCTCGCCGAGGGCGTCATCGATCCGACCAAGGTCGTGCGCTGCGCGCTGCAGGATGCGGCCTCCGTGGCCGGCCTCCTGATCACGACCGAGGCCATGGTTGCCGACAAGCCGAAGAAGGTCGCCCCGGCCCTGCCGGGCGCCGGCGGCATGGGTGGCATGGGCGGCATGGACTTCTAAGTCCGTCGCCCTCGATGGAACGAGACGAGGCCGGAGCGCTCACCGCTCCGGCCTTTTCCTTTTGCGCCCCTTGCCATCCGGCGCACCGGCCCCACATGCCCAGACGGGGGCCATCGAAACCCGAAACGAGCCAAGGAGATCACGCCATGCTCGCTATGGAGATCGAAGAGCACGCTCGCAAGCTGATGGAGGTGCAGGGGCCAAAAGCCATCGCCGAGGCGGCCCAGAAGGCGCGCAGCCTCGAGGAGCAGGGCGCCAAGGAGGAAGCCACCACCTGGCGCAGGATCGAGGCCGCCATGATCCGCCTCCAGGGTCCCCGCGCCAAGTAGGCATTTCTCTCCAGTCGAAACGAGTGGGCGACCTTTTTACGTCATGGCCCGGTCAAGCCAGGCCATGACGTAAGGCTGCAAACACGGGCTCGGCCGGCAACACAGCGAGCACATGCGCTCGCTGCCGGTCGTCCGTGCCCTATTTTCTTTTCCGGTTCGCTTTGACGAAATCGGAGAGCGCCTGCGCGAGCTGTGCCTCGTCCTTCGGAAAGTCCTCGGCGATCCACCAGTCCTCGAACGCCCGCAAGACGCGTCCGACGGCCGGCCCCTCGGCAAGGCCGGCTTTGAGGAGATCGGCACCGCGCACGGGAAGCTCGGGTACCGGCCACCGGGCCGGCAGCAGGAAGCGGTCGCGCCAGTGGGAATCGTCCGCCTCAGCAGTGCTTCCCGCCCAGGCCAGCAGAACGCCGTCGCGAAACGCCTCCACGCCGAAGCGGTAGAGGAACGCGCGCGCCTCGCTTTCCTCTGTCTCGGGATCGAAGGCCGGATCGGGAAGCACGAGCCGCGCCAGCCGCTCGCTTTCCGCGTTCGCGAGCCGTAGCCGCGCCCCGAGCGCCGTGAGGTGCCGGCCGCCGCCCGAGAGCGCCGCGAGCCGCATGAGCGGATCCGCATCGCGCCCGAGCGCGGCCTCGATATCGGCGAGCCGGCCGAGGAGAATGACGTCGCCCCTGGTCCCGATCAGCGCCTCGACGAGCCCGGCGTCCGCCATGATGGCCACGATCTCGACCGCGCGCGGTGTCGCGAGCAGGCGCAGGAGCTCGGCGCGGATGCGCTCCGCCGAAAGTTGAGCGAGACCGGAGGCGAGCGCGACCGAGGCCGCGATCCCCTCCGCGTCCGGAGGGCCTTCCGCGTAGGCGGCGGTGAAGCGGAAGAAGCGCAGGATGCGCAGGTAGTCCTCGCGGATGCGCTCGCGCGCGTCGCCGATGAAACGCACGCGCCGAGCCAGGAGATCCGCGTATCCGCCGACGGGATCGTGCACCGTGCCCCCCGCATCGCAGTAGAGCGCATTGAGCGTGAAATCGCGCCGCGCCGCGTCCTCCGCCCAGTCGGTGGTGAACGTCACGCGCGCCTGCCGGCCGAAGGTCTCGATGTCGCGCCGGAGCGTCGTCACCTCGATCGGCTGGTGATGGGCGATGACCGTAACCGTGCCGTGCGCGAGCCCGGTCGGCACCGCCCCGAGCCCGGCCTCCGCCGCAAGCCGGATCACGTCCTGCGGCGGCGCCGTCGTCGCCACGTCGACATCTTTCACCGGCTGCCCGAGGAGCGCGTTGCGCACGGCGCCGCCGACGATGCACGCCTCGAAGCCGCCGCGCGCGATGGCGTCGAGCACGGCTCGCGTGGTTGCGCTTTCGAGCCAGGGAGCGCCGGCAAGGTTGGGCAGCCGCTGATCACGGTCCTCGCGCGTCATCATGCGGGCCTATTCGATGTGGCTGGGTTGGATCTTCCCGTCTTTCAGGATCGAAGGCTGGTAGTGCTGGCCGGGCTTGCCGCCCGACGAGGTGCCGAAGGCGATCAGCGTGACGATGACGAGCAGGGCTCCGCTCGCGAACAGCCAGAGCAGCGGGGCGTCGTCGAGAACGTGCGCCATCCACGACGCGTCGGCTTCCTCTTGGGTCTCGCCCTCCTGCGTCTCCTTCCGCGAGCGCTGGAACAGCACCCACGCCACGTAGAGAGCGGTCGGCAGCAGGAACAGCAGCAGGTTCTCGATAACCGTTCGGATCATGGAGCAAAGAGCCTTTGGTGCATGTTACGAAGAATACCGGCCGTGGCGCCCCAGATGAAGCGGTCGCCGAAGGGAATGGCGTAGAAACGCCGCTCCTTGCCGCCGATCATCCGTGTATGGAGCTGATAGTTGCCCGGATCCATCAGAAACGGCAAAGGCACTTCGAAAGTATCGGCAACCTCGTTGTGGTCGAGCGTGAGCGTGAAGTCCGGCTCGACGAGCGCGATGGCGGGCGTGATGTGGAAGCCCGTGCCCGTGAGATAACGGTCGAGCATGCCGAGCGGTGTGACGAGCGACGGATCGAGGCCGATCTCCTCACGCGCCTCCCTAAGGGCTGTTGCCAAGGGATCGACATCGTAGGGCTCCGTTTTCCCGCCTGGAAAGGCGATTTGCCCGGCGTGCGCTGCGAGATGATTGGTGCGTTGCGTAAGGAGCAGCGTGACGGTCGGCCGGGCGATGGCGGGAATGAGCACGGCCGCCGGACGGGCCGCCGCGAGGGTATCGGGATGGAGCGCGGTTGCAGCCCGCTCGGGATCGAGGTCGAAATCGCTGGTGCTCGCCGGGGTGCCCTGCAGGGGACGCGACAGCGCAAGCGCGGCGCGCTCCCGAAAGCCGGAGGGGCTGAACACGTGTTCGTCGGCCGTGGGCAAAGGAAGCATGCAGCTTCCTAAGCCAGATGCGGGCGATTTGGAATGGTCCACGCATGCGCTGCGGGAATTCGCAGAGGTAAAGCGCGCTTCGAACCGCGTGGCCCCAGGAAACGCCCCATTCTGCTGTCAGGAAGCCGTGAACGCGAATCGAAGGATGCCCTTGCATGACAGCCGCCCCGACAAAAGCCGTGACGACGCTGCGCAGCGCCATGATGGGGCTCGCGCTCTTTGGCCTTCTCCTCGCTGTCGTGCCGGAGGGTGCCGCAGCGGCCCCGCGGGGCGCGGAAAAGTTCGCGCGCTCGCTGAGCCCGGCCGAGCGCAAGCTGTTCGAGGAATACCTGTCGGCCCAGGCCACGCACGACTTCAAGAGCGACGCCTACTGGCGCGAGGTCTCCGACAAGAAGGCTCTGCGGCGCGGCAAGCGGAGCAAGGGCGAGGTCGTAACGGCCAAGGACTATGTTCGGACCTTCCCGCCGAAGTACGACGGCCCCGAGTTGACGGCCGGGCTGGCCAAGCGCTGGGCGGCGTATCAGGCGCAGGATTCCAAGCCGAAGGACAAGCCGCCGCCGCGTCCCTTGCCGGGCCTGCCCGAGTTCCTCGAGGCCGCCGAGGTGGAGTATGGCTTCCGCCCCGAGCGCATCCCCGAGCGCGAGTTCAAGCTGCGCTACGCGCGCGAGGCCGTCTCGCTTGGCCTCACCGGCGAGCAGGTTGTGCGCGTCTACGCGCTGGAGACGAGCGGCCTCGGTACCGCCGACATGGTCTCCGGCATCCACCCCATCAAGAAGACCGGCAAGCCGATCTCCTCGGCGATCGGCTACGCACAGCTTCTCACCGCCAACACCACCGACGAGCTCGCCAGGCACGGACCCCGGTTCCTGGCACGCCTGAAAGCCATGGCCTCCGACCGCGGCCTTGCACCGGAGCGGCGCCGGGCGCTCGCCAACAAGCACGAGAAGCTGTCGACGATGATCAAGGCCGCCCGCTCGATCCCGCACAAATGGGACCGCCATGTCGCCTTCGCGCGCACGCGCCGCGGCATGGGCATCCACGCCATAAACATCGACGGCGACATCGGTCCCTGGCTGCAGGCAGTGAAGCTGCATGGGCTCAAGGAGATGGCAGACAAGGCGGGGATCGGCCAGCTCACCGGCGCCGAGATCGAGCTGATGAACCTGGCTGGCCCCGGCACCGGCCTCGAGATGATGCGGCCGGCGGCCCGCAACGCGGCGACGACGAACTTCTTCGCGCGCGACGCCTATTTCCGTAACACCATCGTGCGCGACAAGACGAGCGCGGAGCTGCTTGTCGCGCTCGACAAGCGCATGGACCAGAACATCACCAATCCCGGCGCCATCGAGTTCGCCGAAGCCTTCCGCGAGGTCTCGCGCGAGATCGCCTCCGGTCGCTGAGTGCATATCGCTTGGCATGCATGCGACTTAAGTCTGTAGGCAAAATAGGCGGGCTTGGAATTATCGCGATTGAAGTCGGAGGAAATTGCTTAAATTCCGAAATCAAAAATAGAAATATTTCCTGAGGTGGATCAGCTACTACCGATAGATGGGCCACTGAGATTCGGAATCTACGGTAGAGTTTCTGCCAGAAACTGGCATGTCATGTTGCGGACACGTCGTTTTTCGCGGCCGGATAAGAGTCAATTGATGAATTGGCGTGCAGATGCGATCGGCAACACGAGCATCGCCTTTTAGATCGCATTTACTTTGTCGCACATAACGTCATTTCGCGCGAAGCACACGGAAAATCCGTGGTGTCTATTTATCGCGGGGGAAATGACGAATGCCGATCGAAAGGCGCGTATTTCTAAGATACGCAACGCTGGGCTGCGCGTGCTGCCTCGCGGAAAAATTCACCGCCGCCGCTGCGGGCGAGCATGGCGATGGCCACGCCACGCCGCATTGGTCCTACGAGGGAGAAACGGGGCCTGAGCGCTGGGGCGAGCTGACGCCCGAATTCAAGGTCTGCCAGCTCGGGCTTGAGCAGACGCCGATCGATCTTACGTCGGCGATGAAAGGCGAGGCGGACGGCAGCATTGCCTTCGACTACTGCCGGCGTCCCCTGCGTCTGCTCAACAACGGCCATACCATCCAGGCAAACGTGGATTCCGGGTGCGCGTGCACCATCGGCGGCACACGATACGATCTCGTCCAGTTCCACTTCCACCATCCGAGCGAGCATCTGCTCGACGGCAAGGCGTTCGAGATGGAGGTTCACTTCGTGCACAGGTCGGCGGCGGGCGCGCTGGCCGTCGTTGGCGTCTTCATTCGGTCCGGCGCCTACAACCATGACCTCCAGCCGCTCTTCGGCCAGATGCCGAAGAGCGAAGGCACCGAGGTCGCGGCGGCGGGGGCGTGCGATCCGGTCGCCTTGCTGCCGGCGGCGCGCAGCTATTTCCGCTATGCGGGCTCGCTCACCACCCCGCCGTGCTCGGAGGGTCTGACGTGGACGGTTTTCCGCGATCCGATCGAAGCCTCGCCCGAGCAGATCCGCCAGTTCGCAGCCATTTTTCCCAACAATGCACGTCCCGTACAGCCGAAAAACCGGCGGTTTCTCATCGAGACCAGCTCATAAGCGAGATTCAAAAGGAAATAAGCCATGAACTACGTCGCGGCAGTCTTCAACAATATGAAAGTCAATACCAAGATCGCGGTCGGTTTTGCGGCCGTGCTCGTGATCATGGTGCTCATCAGCGCTTCCGGCTACCGGGGCATTGCGCATGTCGGCCATGATTTCGAGCTCTACGCGCAGCGCGTTTCCGTCGTCGACGCGGTAAGCGATATCGACCGCGAGTTCCTGCAGTACCGCCGCCTGGTCCGCGAAATGGAGGCGAACCAGGATCACGCACGCACCGCGGCACTTGCCGCCGAGGAGGAGAAGCGCGTCAAGGCCGCCATCGAGCATGGCATGCAGAAGATTCAGAATCCTGAGCGCCATGCCAAGGTCGAGGAGATCAAGGAGAAGTTCGAGCAGTACGCGGAGCTCGCCCACAAGGCCGAGGATCTGCGCAAGGAGAAGGACCGCATCGGCCACGCGATCCTCGATGCCGACGGGGCGAGGCTCAAGGCGGATCTCGAGGCGCTGCAGAAAAGGGCAGCCGCGGACGGCGACAGCAACACGCTCATCCTGGCCGGCGAGGCGCTGAAGGAGGTCATGCAGATCCGGCTCAGCGTCAACATGATGCTCGGCCGCCATGACCCCAACGCCAAGGCGACCGCGGACCATGCCTTCGCGGACGTCGATCGGATCCTGGGCTCGCTCGACAAGATGATCACCTCGCCGGCATCACGCAAGGATTACGATGAGGTGAAGCATCTGATCGCCGAGTACCGCGAGGGCTTCGAGAAAGCCGCCGCCATCGACCGTGACCTCGCCCGTATCATGGGCACCGACCTCCCTGCGCTGGCCGAGATCGTGGCGGAGGACACGAAGAGCATCCGGGAAACGGCCACGGCCGACGAGCGCGAGCTCGAGCACGACGCCAAGGCGTTCATCCATTCCACCGAGATGATGATGCTCTGGTCCGGAATCTGCGGCACCTTGCTCGGCGTCGTCCTGTCGTGGCTCATCGGCCGCGGCATCTCGAACCCGATCCGCGCCATCGCCGGCGTTCTGCTCGAGCTTGCCAACGGCAACAAGGCCGTCGAGGTGCCCTATGCCGACCGCGGCGACGAGGTGGGCGAGAACGCCCGCGCCGCCCAGGTGTTCAAGGAGAACCTGCTGCGCATCGAGCGCATGGAGGCGGAGCAGAAGGAAGCCGACCGTCGCGCCGCCGAGCAGCGCAAGGCCGAGATGCGCCGCCTGGCGGACGAGTTCCAGAAGTCCGTCGGCAGCATCGTCGACACGGTCTCGGCGGCGTCGAGCCAGCTCGAGAGCGCAGCCGCGTCGCTGACGAAGACGGCGGAAACCACGCAGCAGCTCTCTGGCACGGTTGCGGCAGCCTCCGAGCAGACCTCGACCAACGTGCAGGGAGTCGCCGCGGCCTCCGAGCAGTTGTCATCGACCGTGACCGAGATCAGCCGGCAGGTGCAGGAGAGCAGCGTCATCGCCGGCCAGGCCGTGACCCAGGCCTCGAAGACCAACGACCGCGTGGCCGAGCTCTCGCAGTCCGCGGACCGGATCGGTGACGTGGTGGGGCTGATCAGCACCATCGCCGGCCAGACGAACCTCCTGGCGTTGAACGCCACCATCGAGGCAGCCCGCGCCGGCGATGCCGGCAAGGGCTTCGCGGTCGTGGCCCAGGAGGTGAAGGCACTTGCGGCCCAGACGGCCAAAGCGACCAACGAGATCGGCTCTCAGATCGCGGGCATGCAGTCCGCGACCAGCGAGGCCGTGAACGCCATCAAGGAGATCACGGACACGATCAACAGGATGTCCGAGATCTCGGGTGCCATTGCCGCCGCGGTCGAGCAGCAGGGCGCCACCACTCAGGAGATCAGCCGCAACGTGATGGAGGCGGCCAAGGGAACCTCCGAGGTTGCTTCCTCCATCACCGATGTCAGCAGGGGTGCGTCCGAGACCGGCTCGGCGTCGACCCAGGTTCTCTCCTCCGCACAGCAGCTCTCGACGGAGAGCGCATCGCTGCGCGGCGAGGTCGAGCGCTTCCTTTCCACGGTAAGGGCGGCGTGACGATCGCCCGCCGCCCCTCCCCCTTTGCGGGGGAGGCGAGGAGGGGGGATTCCAGAACTGCAGGTGTCGGGCTTCCCCCCACCCGTAACCCCTCCCCCTTGTGGGGAGGGGAATAGAAGACTCTAGGGCCACTTCACGACGGGCGGCAGCGAGGAGAGGATGCTGTCCACGTTGCCCCCGGTCTTGAGGCCGAACACCGTGCCACGGTCGTAGAGCAGGTTGTACTCTACGTAGCGTCCGCGCCGGACGAGCTGCTCCTCGCGGTCCTCCTCCGTCCACGGCAGCGTGTAGTTGCCGCGCACGAGCATGGGATAGACGCGCCGGAACGCGCCCCCCACGTCCTGCGTGAACGCGAACGCGGCGTCCCACCCGCCCTGCTCGTCGCTGGGCGTGAGATAGTCGTAGAAGATGCCGCCGATGCCGCGTGGCTCCTTGCGGTGCGGCAGATAGAAGTAGTCGTCGCACCATTTGCGCAGCTTTGCATAGTCGGCCACGGCCTCGTGCGCCGCGCAGGCGCCGTACATGGCCGCATGGAAGGCGAGGCTGTCCGCATCGTCCTCTTTGCGCCGCCGGTCGAGCACCGGCGTCAGGTCGGCGCCGCCGCCGAACCACCACTTGCTCGTCACCACCATGCGCGTGTTCATGTGCACGGCCGGCACGTTCGGGTTCTGCGGGTGCGCGATGAGCGAGATTCCCGACGCCCAGAAACGTGGGTCCTCGTCGGTGCCCGGGATCTGCTTCCGGAACTCGGGCGAGAACTCGCCGAACACGGTCGAGGTATGCACCCCCACCTTCTCGAACACGCGCCCTTTCAAGATGCTCATCTTGCCGCCGCCGCCCGGCGCGCCGGTGTGATCGGTGCGCGACCAGGGCGTCTGCACGAACCGGCCGGGCTCGGCCTCGCCGAGTTGGGCAGTCGGCGGAAGGTCGACCTCGAGCGTCTCGAAGCTGGCGCAGATTTCGTCGCGCAGTTCCTGAAACCAGGCCTCGGCAGCGGATTTCCTGGCCTCGATGTCGCTTGCCGTGCCGGTCATGGTTGCCTTTTCCTCGCGCCTTGCCCATCTGTTGGTTTCCGGGCCATCGTTTGGGCACGATGGCGCGATAGCGCATAGCCCGATCCACGGGAAACGAGAAGGGGTTTGCGTCGGCAGGCGGCCGCGGGCTCGCGACGCACGGAGATCGCAACAGAAAAGAGCCTGATGTTCCGCTGGTTTGAATCCCGCATCGACCCGTTTGCGCCCGCCGCCCCAGGCCGTCCGCCGGAAAATATAGCTGCCTTCTACTGGCACTACATCCAGCCGGTGTGGCGCCCGTTTGCCGTGCTGCTCGCAGTCGGTCTGGTCGGTTCGCTGATCGAGGTCATGCTGATGGCCTTCGTCGGCAATCTCGTCGACATGATGCGGGCGGCCAGCTCGCCGCGGGCGTTCTTCGACGAGAACGCGGCGACGCTGCTGTTCATGGCCTTCGTGGCGCTCGTCGCGCGGCCCGCCGTCTCCACGGTTCACGACCTGATCAAGAACCAGATGATCACGCCGTCGGTGACGACGCGGATCCGCTGGCAGACGCACACGTATGTGCTGCGCCAGTCGCTCGCCTTCTTTCAGAACGATTTTGCGGGACGCATCTCGACGCGCATCATGCATACCGGCATGTCGCTGCGCGATTCCGTCGTGCAGGGCGTCGACGCCATCTGGTACATGGCCGTGCACGTGATCGGCGCGCTGGTGATTTTCTGGGAGGCGGATGCGCGCCTCGTGGTTCCCCTGCTGTCTTGGGTCGGCCTCTATGCGCTCGTCCTGAGGATATTCGTGCCGCGCATCCAGCGGCTCTCGACGCAGGCGTCCGAAGCGCGGTCATGGCTCACGGGCCGCGTGGTCGACAGCTTCACCAACATCCTGACGGTCAAGCTCTTCGCCCATGCCGAGCGCGAGGAGGCCTACGCCAAAGAGGCGATGGAGGTGCATCTCCAGCGGCAACGGGCGGCCAACCGCAATCTCACTGTCATGGAGTTCGTGCTCTACACGCTGAACGGCGCGCTGCTGGTGTCGGTTGCCGGGCTCGCGCTCTGGCTTTGGAGCTACGACGCTGTAACCATGGGCGCCATCACGGTCGCCATGACGCTGGTCATCCGCATCATCGCCATGTCGGGCTGGATCCTGTTCACGGTCGCCGGCATCTTCGAGAACATCGGCGTCGTGCACGAAGGCATGCAGACCATCGCGCGCGACTATGAGGTCGTGGATCACCCGGGCGCGCGTCGGCTCGTGGTGCCAAGGGGCGAGATCCGCTTCGACAACGTCCGCTTCCACTACGGCAAGGTGAAGAGCGTCCTTGAGGAGGTGTCGCTGACCATCAGGCCGGGCGAGAAGGTCGGCATTGTCGGCCGCTCCGGCGCCGGCAAGTCGACGCTGGTCAACCTCCTCCTGCGCTTCTACGATGTTGAAGCCGGCCGCATCCTGATCGACGGCCAGGATATTTCCGAGGTCACGCAGGAGAGCTTGCGGGCCAACATCGGCCTCGTGACGCAGGACACGTCCCTGCTGCATCGCTCGGTCATGGACAACATCCTCTACGGCCGCCCCGAGGCGGGGCTGGCCGAGGCCACGGCCGCGGCCAAGCGTGCGCACGCGCATGAGTTCATTCTCGGGCTCGAGGACCTGAACAACCGCCACGGCTATGACGCCCACGTGGGCGAGCGCGGCGTCAAGTTGTCGGGCGGCCAGCGCCAGCGCATCGCCATCGCGCGCGTGCTCCTGAAGAATGCGCCGATCCTCGTGCTCGACGAGGCGACGAGCGCGCTCGACAGCGAGGTGGAGGCCGCCATTCAGGAAAGCCTGTCCGAGTTGATGGCGGGCAAAACGGTGATCGCCATCGCGCACCGCCTCTCGACCATCGCCGCCATGGATCGCCTGATCGTCATGGACGGCGGCCGCATCGTGGTGCAGGGCAGCCACACCGAGCTCTTGCGCAAGGGCAGACTCTACGCCAGCCTCTGGGCGCGCCATTCCGGCGGCTTCCTCACCGAGGACGCCGCGGAA
>NZ_JADZBI010000119.1 GCF_020852195.1 Hyphomicrobium sp.
CCTCCGGCGCCACCTTGTAGGCGGCGCCGTTCGCGCAGTCGATCACGATCCTGAGCCCGTTGAGCTTGAGGTTCTTGGGCAGCGTGCGCTTGGCGAACTCGATGTAGCGCTCCTGCGCGCTGTCCACTCGCGTCGCCCGGCCGATGCGGTCCGAGGGCGCGAGCAGCGGCTCGGCCGGCCCGTCGATCAGTTGCTCGATCTCGAGCTCGACCTCGTCCGAGAGCTTGTAGCCGTCCGGATCGAACAGCTTGATGCCGTTGTCGCTGTAGCGGTTGTGGGAGGCCGAGATCATGACGCCGAGATCGGCGCGCAGGCTCCGCGTCAGCATGGCCACGGCGGGCGTGGGCATCGGGCCGAGCAGGAACACGTCCATGCCGACCGACGTGAAGCCGCTCATCAAGGCGGCCTCCAGCATGTAGCCGGAGAGGCGTGTGTCCTTGCCGATGACGACGCGGTGCCTGTGGCTTCCGTTCTGGAACAGCTTGCCGGCGGCCATGCCCACCTTGAGCGCGACTTCCGACGTCATCGGATGCTTGTTGGCGAGCCCCCGGATGCCGTCGGTCCCGAAATAGCGGCGTGTCATCTCGTCCCTCGCAGAGAAATCCCCGCGCAATGTTACGGCCGTCCACGCCGGGCGCCAAGGCACGTCTTGGCGCTATCCAACGGCGCGCGACCCTCGCCGGATACTAAACTGATTTTAGAGGAAAAAATGTTAAGACGCTGGCCGGCACGGGATCGAGACGGCCGGCCCGCACGCAAAATCACCCCAGCCCAGCCTCGGACCCGGCCTGCGCGGCCTCCCACACCGCGACCGCCTGCCGGGTCTCGGCCACGTCGTGCACGCGGACGATCTGCACGCCTTGCGCGATGGAATGCAGCGCCGCCGCGATCGAGCCAGACACCCGTGCGCGCGGCTCCTCGACGTTGCAGAGCTGCCCGATCAGCTTCTTCCGACTCGCCCCGAGCAGCACCGGCACGCCGAGGCCGTGATAGAGGCTCATGGCATTGAGCACCGCCACGTTGTGGTGCAGGTGCTTGCCGAAGCCGATGCCGGGATCCGCGATCAGCCGCGACTTCGGAATGCCGGACGTCACGCACGCGCGGATGCGCTGCTCCAGGAAATCGAACACGTCGAGCACGACGTCGCTGTACTGCGGATTGTCGTTCATCGTCTTGGGATCGCCCTGGGCATGCATGAGCATCACCGGCAGCCCGCTCGCCGCCGCCACATCGAGCGCGGCCGGATCGTGCGTCAGCGCCGAGACGTCGTTCAGGATGTCGGCACCGGCCCCTGCAGCCTGCCGCATCACCTCGGCCTTGCGGGTGTCGATCGAGATCAGCTTGTCCGTCTTCGCGCGCAGCCCCTCGATGACGGGGAGGACGCGGCGGAGCTCGTCGTCGAGCGCCACGGCATCCGAGCCCGGCCGCGTCGACTCGCCGCCGACATCGAGGATATCGGCACCCTCCTCCGCGAGCCTGAGCCCATGCGCGATGGCTGCCGCCGCGCTGTCGTGCTGACCGCCGTCCGAGAAGCTGTCGGGCGTCACGTTGACGATGCCCATGATGCGCGCCCGGTCCATCGAGAGCCCCGCCAGGCGCGGCCGGGGCGAGCGGATCGCCTCGATGAGGTCGGACGCCGCGAGCGTGTTGCGTCCCCAGTCGCGCTCGAAGAGGTCGCCGAGCCCGATCGTGCGCCGCACCGTGCCGCCGGGCGCGCGCTCCAGCACCTCGAGCGCGGAGAAGGCGAGCGGCCCGCCCGCGAGCGGCAGCCCGCCCCAGACCTCCTGCGGGCTCTCCGGCTCCGCACCCTGGCGCGCCGCGTAAATGCCGAGCGGACGGATATAGATCGAGCGTTGCATGGGTCTCCGAAGCGGCTGCGATTCCCTCCCTCTTGCAGGGGGTTAGGGGTGGGGAAAATCCCGCCGTCGAACGCGTGCGAGTTCCGCCGGAGCGGCGAACGACGGAAAAACAGAACGGCCGCGACACCGTCGCGGCCGTTAAGACCTTTAGCGAGCGTAGCCGAAGCCATCAAGCCTGCGGCTGGGGCTCCATGCCGCCCGTGTCCGGCTCGTCGCGCGGACGCGTGCGTCCGGCGGTCGGCACGGCCGGCCCGGTCGAGCCCTTGGACGAGTCGTCGTCGCGCCGCACGATGGTCTCGCCGCGCATGATCGCCGCCACCTCGTCGCCGCTCACGGTCTCGAAGTCGAGCAGCGCCTTCGCCACCGCGTGCAGCTTGTCGATGTTCTCGGTCAGGATCTTCCTGGCCTTCGCCTCGCCGTCATGGATCAGGCGGCGGATCTCCTCGTCGATGAGCTTCGCCGTCTCGTCCGAGATGTTCTTGGTCTGCGTCACCGAGTGGCCGAGGAACACCTCCTGCTCGTTGCCGTTGTAGCGCACGCGTCCGAGCGTGTCGGACATGCCCCACTCCATGACCATGGCGCGCGCGAGCTGCGTCGCCATCTGGATGTCACCCGTGGCGCCGTTGGTGACGTTGTCCGGCCCGCCGAGCAGGATCTCGGCCTCGCGCCCGCCGAACAGCACGGCAAGCCGCGCCTCGCACCAAGCCCGCGTGCGGCTGTAGCGGTCACCCTCCGGCAGGTTCATGGTCACGCCGAGCGCACGGCCCCGCGGGATGATGGTGACCTTGTGCAGAGGATCGTACGGCACCTTCAGGCCGACGATGGCGTGCCCCGCCTCGTGGTAGGCGGTATTACGCTTCTCCTCCTCGCTCATCACCATGGAGCGCCGCTCGGCGCCCATCATGACCTTGTCCTTGGCGTCCTCGAACTCGACCTGCGTCACGAGCCGCTTGTTGCGCCGCGCGGCGAGCAGCGCCGCCTCGTTGACGAGGTTAGCGAGGTCCGCGCCCGAGAAGCCCGGCGTGCCGCGCGCGATGGTCTTCGCATCCACATCCGGCGCGATCGGGCTCTTGCGCATATGGACCTTGAGGATCTTCTCGCGGCCCACGATGTCGGGGTTCGGCACCACGATCTGGCGGTCGAAGCGGCCGGGCCGCAGCAGCGCCGGATCGAGCACGTCCGGCCGGTTGGTGGCCGCGATGATGATGATGCCCTCGTTGGCCTCGAAGCCGTCCATCTCGACGAGCAACTGGTTGAGCGTCTGCTCGCGCTCGTCGTTGCCGCCGCCGAGACCCGCGCCGCGATGACGGCCCACGGCGTCGATCTCGTCGATGAAGATGATGCATGGCGAGTTTTTCTTGCCCTGTTCGAACATGTCGCGCACGCGGCTGGCGCCCACGCCCACGAACATCTCCACAA
>NZ_JADZBI010000120.1 GCF_020852195.1 Hyphomicrobium sp.
AATGATCACGAGCGGCTCGCCGAACTCCACCGGCTGGCCGTTCTCGACCAGGACAGCTGCGATGATCCCCGCGCGCGGCGCGGGGATCTGGTTCATGGTCTTCATCGCCTCGATGATCAGCAGCGTGTCACCCTGCTGCACGCGGGCGCCGACCTCGACAAACGGCGGAGCATTGGGATCGGGCGAGCGATAGGCTGTGCCCACCATCGGCGACTTGACGGCCCCCGGATGCTTCGCGGGGTCGCTACCGGCCGAAGCCGCGCTCCCCGCGGGAGAGATGGCGGCAGCCTGGCCGGCCGACACGGGATGGGACGCGGCCGGCACGGCCGCCGCAATGGTGACGGACCGGGCAACGCGGACCTTGAGCCCGCTTTTCTCGATCTCGATCTCCGAGAGCCCCGTGTCGTTCAAGAGCTGCGCCAGCTCCCGGATGAGCTGCTGCTCGCTACTCGGTTTTTCGGCTTCGTCTTTCGCCGTCATGCGCGCTAGCCCTTTCCCTTTCGGCTTCTTGTCGCTGTCTTTGGATTTGCGTTTCACGGGGATCACGCCACCAGTTTCGCCATCGCCTCGAGCGCAAGCTCGTAGCCCTGAACGCCGAGGCCACAGATGACACCCTTGGCCCCAAGCGACACGTAGGAGTGATGGCGGAAGCTCTCGCGACGGAAGATGTTCGACAGATGAACCTCGATCACCGGCAGCTCGGCGGCCGAAAGCGCATCCAGGATCCCGACCGACGTATGCGTCAGCGAGCCCGCGTTGAGGATGATGCCGGACGCCGCTTCGCGCGCCTCCTGGATCCACCCGATCAGCTCGCCCTCGTGGTTGGTCTGCCGGAACGCGACCGAAAGCCCGAGCTGGGCCGCACGTGCCTCCGCCCGCTTGCGCACGTCGTCAAGCGTATCCCGGCCGTAGATCTCGGGCTCGCGGGTGCCGAGCATGTTGAGGTTCGGGCCGTTGAGGACGAATACCGGTTTGGCCATGAGCTAATCGGGCTGAGGATGTCGGGAGCTTGGACCGGAGCATTTTCCGGCAAATGGATGCAGCGGTTTTCCGATAACAGACACGACAAATCAAGAAGCAGCCGCGCCTGAGCAATACAACGAAAAAACGCAGAGAGACCTTGACCTTAAGGGCACGCGCCCCGCGGGCACGAGGACCGTGCGTCGCCGGGAGGCCCCGTAAGGTTCCCTAGCAGCTTTACCGCAGCCGCGAAAGCGCGCCAAGGCAAAGGTTGCTGAAGCTCCTTTCGGACCACTGATCGAGGTCACGGTGGCCCGCTTTTGGGCCCGAACCCTGTGGATCACAGGGGCTTAGCAGTAATTGCAGCCGGTCTTCCTCAGGTCCGTGACATGGGCCTCGAGCACCTCGTAAAGGTTCTCGGGCGCCCCCCCGATGGCCCGGTCGCCGACCAGGAAGTGGGGCGTACCGTTGATCGAGAGCTTCTGCGCCAGCTCCTTAACCCTGTCGATCTCCGCCTTGACCTCCGGAGAGGCCATGTCGGCCTTGAGCTTCTCCATGTCGAGGCCGTGCTTTTCCGCGATCTTGAGTCCGACCGCCTCGTTGACCAGTCCCTTGGTCGTGATCAGGTCGCTGTGCACTTCCCAGTACTTGCCCTGCATGCGGGCGGCGAGGGCGACATGGGCCGCCTGCTCCGACTCGTCGCGCAGGATGGGGAATTCCTTGAACACCACGCGCACGTTCTTGTCCTGCTCGACCAGCTTGGCGATCTCCGCGAAGCCGCGCTTGCAGTAGCCGCAGTTGTAGTCGAAGAACTCGACCACCGTGATGTCGCCGTCCGGGTTGCCGGCCACGGGGGCGTTGGGCGCGCGGTAGATCTCCTTGGCGTAGGACGCCACCAGCGCCTTGGTCCGCTCCGCTTCCTCCCTCGCCACCTTGGCCTCGAGCGCGCTCTGCACCTCGAGGAAGATCTCGGGGTTCTGCACCAGATAGTCCTTCACGATGCCTTCGATCGCGCGCCGCTGATCGGGCGAGAAGCTGGCACTGCTGCTGTTGGCGCCGATCAACCCCGTCGCCGGCGACGCGCCGTTCTTGTCCTCTCCGCCGAGCACGAGCCAGAGGCCCGCAATCAGAAGCAGCGGAGCCGCGACGAGCGCGCCGATGCTGAGGCGCGAGGGCGTGGTCGGCTTGTCGAGATCCGATTGTGTCATGAGCACTCCATGGGCGGAACGAGGGGCCGGCAAGCTATCGCGCTGCAACGAGGATGGAAGGCGGCCCGCATCACGTCTGCGGCTTGTAGTTGATGATATCGTCGGCCTTGACCCAGTCCGGCGAGCCGGGCTTGAGGCCGGCCTGTGCGCGTTTGGCAAACTCCTGGGCCTGTTTCAGGGCGCCAAAATAGAAGAGCCCCTGCGCCCGCGCCAGCTCCGATTGCGGCAGGAGCCCCTTGTCGTAGTAGGCCTGCCCCAGCGTGTTGTAGGCCGTGGCGTTGTCCGGCTCGCGTTGCACGGCCTTGCGCAGGAGGCCGATCGCCTCGTCGGAGTACTGCGGGTTCTTGGTCTGCAGCAGCGCCTGGGCGAGTTGCACGCCGACCAGCGGCGCGTCGCCCTTGTGGAGTTGCAGCGCCTTCCGAAGCGGCGCGACGGCCTCGTTCGGCCGGCCCGCCTTCTGCAGGAAGTCACCCTTCACCTCCCAGAAATAGGGATTGGTTGGATGCTCGCGGATGAGCGCCTCGACGCTGGCCAGCCCCTGTTCGAAGCCGCCTGCGCCCTGGCGGAACGAGGCAATCATGCGCGCATACCGCGCCGGAAGGCTGTTGTCTCCCGCCGGATAGCGATTGAACACGGCCGCGGGCTGCTCCATGTAGCCCGACAGCTTCGCACGCATCATGTCGTGGCGGAGCTGAAGCGCGGGCGAATCCTTGTTTCCGTAGTATGGGCTCGTCTCAACGAGCTGCCTCAGACGCGCCAGACGGTCGGTTGCCACCGGATGGGTGCGCGCGAAGGCGTCCTTGTGCGCGTCCGAAAACAGCTCCTGCCCGGCGAACCGCTCGAAAGTCGCCAGCATGCCGAGCCCGGACTGCTGCGTTGCATCGAGATACTTAAGGCCCGCCTGATCGGCCGCCGACTCCTGCGAGCGCCGCTCGGCCGTGAGGCCGCGCATGATGAGCTCGTTGCCGCCCATCATCACACCCTGTCCGGCGCTGCCGATCTCGCGCCCGGCGTCACCGCCCGACGCGGCACCGCCGATCATGGCTCCGATGCCGAGGAGCTGAATGAGAAGTGCGCGCGTCTGGTCCTTGGCGATGCGCGCGCGCAGCGCTGCCATGTGCCCGCCGGCAATGTGGCCGGCCTCGTGCGCGAGCACGCCGATCACCTCGTTCGGCGTGTTCGATTGCATCAGCGTGCCGGTGTGCATGAACACGTTGCGGCCGTCGATGACGAACGCGTTGAACCCTTCGTTGTTGACAATCCTGACCGTCACACGGCCGGTGCCCAGGCCCGCGGCCCTGAAGATGCCCTGCGAGTAGTCGTTGAGAAGCAGCTCGATCTCGGTATCGCGGATGAGCGGCAGCCCCTGCGCCCGCGCAGACGGGGCGGGAAGCAGCCCGACGAGCACCCCAGCCACGAGGGCGGCCATGAGGGTCGTCCGAATGACGGGGTTCAGATGCGATGTGATCATGCTCGTCTGATCGCTCGATGATCGGGTTAGGGGGCTGCGAACACTCCATGCACGGGGGTAGATGGGCATAGAGAGCCAGTCTGCGCAAGACCGTCGCGGCACTGGCCAGATACGAGACCGCCGCCTATAAGCCCAGCGGTCCGGAGACACGCATGGACCGGGTTCAATACGGCCAAAGGAAGGCATTTGCCGTCCGTGAGGCTTTGGCCGAGGGAAGACGAGCGATGGCTGAGGACGAGACCGGCCCCAAGACCGCGAGAGCGCCCAAGCATCGGGCCGCCGCGGCGCGCAGCGACATCGCGAGCTTCATCGTCATGGACGTCATGGCGGCCGCCGCCGAGCTCGAATCCGAAGGGCGGAGCGTCATTCACATGGAGGTCGGCCAGCCGGGCACACCGGCTCCGGAGGCCGCCCTTTCCGCCGTCCGCGCCGCCCTCAACGCCGAGACGCTCGGCTACACCGCCGCCCTCGGCATCGACGCGTTGCGGCAGCGCATTGCACGGAGCTACCGCGACCGCTACGGCGTCGAGGTCGAGCCCAGCCGCATCGCAGTCTGCACGGGCTCCTCGGCGGCGTTCATCCTCGCCTTTCTGGCCCTCTTCGACACCGGCGCGCGCATCGCGCTCGCCTCGCCCGGCTATCCCTGCTACCGCCACATCCTGTCCGCGCTCGGCTGCCACTCGCCGCTGATCGAGACCGGCCCCGAGACACGATGGATGCCGACCCTCGACGCCGTGGCCGCGCTCCACCGCAACGTCGGCCTGGACGGGCTGCTGATCGCGAGCCCGGCCAATCCGACCGGAACGGTGATCGAGCCCGAGCGCCTTGCCGAGCTGGTCCGCTATTGCGACGAGAACGGCATCTGGTTCATCTCCGACGAGATCTACCATGGCCTGACCTACGAGGCCCCTGCCCGGACGGCGCTCGAGTTTTCGGGCGACACCGTCGTCATCAACAGCTTCTCGAAGTATCACGCCATGACCGGCTGGCGAGTCGGCTGGCTGGTCGTGCCACCGTCGCTCGTGCGCGTCATCGAGCGGCTCGCGCAGAACCTGTTCATCTCCGCGCCGGCCGTCTCGCAGATCGCGGCCCTCGGCGCCTTCGACGGCACCGACGAGCTCGAGCGAAACCGGACGACCTACGCGCGAAACCGGGCGCTGCTTCTGGAGGCGCTGCCCGAGGCCGGCCTGACCGCGCTCGCACCCGCCGACGGCGCCTTCTACCTCTATACCGACGTCTCGGCCTTTACCGACGACGCACGCACCTTCGCGGCGGCCATGCTGCACGAGATCGGCGTGGCGGTGACGCCCGGCCTCGACTTCGACGAGCGCCGCGGCCAGCACTTCCTGCGCTTCTGCTACGCCGGCACCGAGGCGGACATGGCCGAGGCCGCGCGCCGCCTCAAGGCTTGGCCGCGACTGAAGAACGCGCAGGCATAGGGGCAGTGCGCCGTTAGAAGCTTCCCACGGACATGGAAGCGTAGCGTTACCGATCCGAGATGTATCTGGATCTCGGCCTTCGCCGGGATGACGAGAGGACATGGGCGGCCAGCTACGAGTTGAGTAGCGTCACTCCGGCGAAGGACGGAGTCCAGGCGCGAGCGAGATATGCGCAGTGCTTTCCACGTCGTCCGCGGAGCAGAAAAACCAGCGTCGCCAACCTAGCGGCGAACGGTGCGGCGCTGGAGAACAAGAAAAAGGGACGCGCAGCATGCGCGTCCCTTTCCGATCTAGGTCAGCTCCGGCGACGGCCGCCGCCCGCACCGAGCGAGACGAAGCGCGGACCGATGTCCACGTGGATATGGCTCATGCGGGCATACGTCATGGTGCCGCCCGAGGTGTGGTTGGCCCTGAGCCAGTTGACGATGGCCTGCTTGCGCGCGCCCGCGTCGAAATCGACGGCGAGGCCGTAGCGATGCTTGGACGGCTTGCCGCTGCCCGCGATCACCGCGCCGGGACGGCAGGTCGAGATCACCTTCACGGGGCCGAACTGCTGCTCGATGCGCGACAGTAGGGCCGCGGCCGGAGCCTGCAGGCAGCCGCGCGAGGCGCCGCCTCCGCCGCCCGAGCGACCCGCCGTGACGGCGCGTCCCGCGAGCCGGGCCTTGCGGCCGACGGCGGCACGGGCGGCCTTTTTACCACGGGACTTCGCCGCATACCTCGCGCTCTTGCGCGTGCCAGCACGCCGGGCCGAAGTGTGCTTCTTGGCGCGGTGCTTCTGAACCTTCTTCGGCAGCGCACGCCCGTCACGCTCGTAGAGCGAGCTGATCGGGCCGGTTTCGACGCGCGCTTCGGCCGGCGCCGCGAGGCAAACGGCAGCCCCCATGGCCAGGACGGCCGCATAAATCGACTTACTCATGGAAAAACTCCCTTGATGTCCCACCGATTTCCGGACTTGATCAAGAAGAGCCAGGATCACCAGGCTCAATAATCCGGAAGTCTTCAAGTCATGCGGGGATGTTTTGTCCAGGCAGACAAAGTCCATCCACGTGACATCATGCGAGGATCGCGGTGTGAGCCAGCAGAACGCTGGAAAGACATGTCGCGACCCCCCGATCACTCGACATGACCGGCGGCACACATCAGCCGGGTATGGTCAAAATGAGACGAGCCCCATGGCGCGCCACGGCCCTCTAGCCGCCTCGGATACGTAGATGTACTGATATCGCTTGAAAATCCGCCGTCGAAGGTACGGACATAGAAAAATTGTCGCGCCTGCAGCGAGTTGGATACGTAAGTGGAAATTCGATGTGAAAAGGGCCGGAGCGAGGCCCCGGCCCATCGATCTCAAGCCTTGAATAGCAAACCGCGCAGTCAGCCGCCGAGGCGACGCTGCCACCAGCCGCGCCGCACCGGCTCCTCTCCGCCTGTCTCAGCGGCTCTGGCCTCATCCGGCGAGACGACGACGCGCTCGAGCTTGGGCTCCGCCGAGGTCGCCTCGTGGCGCGCCCGCACCCGTGCCAACACCGCGTCCTGCGGCGCCGGCGCGTCCGGAGATGGCGATGCGCGCCCCGGCTCGGGCTCGGGTGCTGAGGGGACCTCCACGGGCTCCCGTTTCTCGGAGCGTTGCGTCCGCGTGCGCCGACCGTCGTCGTCCCGCGCCTGGGCCGGGCGGCGACGTGGCTCGCGTGCAGGCGCCTCCTCCGTTGCTTCCTCCGCTGCTTGCGCCTCGTCTACGCCGGAGGCGTTCTCACCGGCGTCGTACACATCCTCGGGCGAGGCAGGAGCCGCCGTCTCGGCCTCGCCTCCCGCATCGTCGTGGCCGCGCGCGCGGTCCCGGCCGCGCCGCCCACCACGGCGGCCACGCCGCCGGCGGCGGCCGTTTCCGTCCTCGTGGCGCTCGCGCGCGGCACCTTCTTCCGCATCCTGAGCCGCGTGCGGCGTGTCGCCCTCCTCGGACGCATCGTCCTCGACGAACCCATGCGCGCCTGTCTCAGGCCCCGCACCAGCCTCGATCGGCTCGTCGTGCTCCTCGACATCATCGTCGTCGTAGGGCTGGGGCGCACCGTCGTCGCGGCGGCCCTCGCCCCGCTGCTCTCCTCGACCCTCGCCGCCGCGGCGTCCGCGCCTGCGGCGCCGGCGCCGTCCACCGCTCTCGCCGCGGCCTTCGTCACGGCTCCGCGTCTCCGCGCCACCGCGCGCTGTCACGACCTCGTCTTCCTCCTGAGCTTCCCGGCCTTCGCCCTCGATGGCTTCGCCGGTAAAGCCCCAGTCCATGTTGACTGCGGCCCTGTCAGGGCGGCGCGTGGCGACGGGCGCGGCATGCCCCTTCTCGATCAGGAAGTTCGCGCCCTGCAGCTTGTCGCTCGCCTGCACGGTGACGAACACGCCCTGGCGAGTTTCCATCTCGTTGATGAAATGCCGCTTGTTGTTGAGAATGTAGAGCGCGACAGCCGGCGTCGTCGTCGCCACCAGCGAGGTGCGCGCGCCGGCCATCAGCGCATCCTCAATCGCGCGCAGCACAGCGAGCGCCACGCTCTCGGTGGAGCGGATGATGCCGGTGCCCTGGCAATGCGGGCACTGTGAGGTCGAGCCCTCGAGCACGCCCGAGCGCAGCCGCTGCCGGCTCATCTCCATGAGGCCGAAATGGCTGATGCGCCCGAGCTGGATGCGCGCGCGGTCGAAGCGCAGCGCGTCCTTGAGCCGACGCTCGACGGCGCGGTTGTTGCGCTTCTCCTCCATGTCGATGAAGTCGATGACGATCAGGCCCGCGAGGTCGCGCAGCTTGAGCTGGCGCGCGATCTCGTCCGCAGCCTCGAGATTGGTGTTGAGCGCCGTCTCCTCGATCGAGAACTCGCGCGTCGCTTTGCCCGAGTTGACGTCGATGGCGACCAGCGCCTCCGTCTGGTTGATGACGAGATAGCCGCCGCTCTTGAGCGTCACGTAGGGGCTGAACATGGCATTGAGCTGCCGCTCGATGCCGTACTTGGTGAACAAGGGCTCCGGATCCTGGTGCGGGATCACGTTCTTGGCATGGCTCGGCATGAGCATGCGCATGAAGTCCTTGGCGTCCTTGTGCGCATGATCGCCGGCAACGACGATCTCCTCCACGTCCTTGTTGTAAAGGTCGCGGATCGAGCGCTTGATCAGGTTGCCTTCCTCGTAGACGAGGCTCGGCGCGGTGCTCTCGAGCGTGAGATCGCGGACGCTCTCCCAGAGGCGCAGCAGGTACTCGAAGTCGCGCTTGATCTCCTGCTTGGTGCGCGAGGCGCCCGCCGTGCGAATGATGAGCCCCATGCCCTCCGGCACCTCGAGCTCCTGCGCGATGGCCTTGAGGCGCTTCCTGTCCTGCGGGTTGGTGATCTTGCGGCTGATGCCGCCGCCACGCGCCGTGTTGGGCATCAGCACGGTGTAGCGGCCGGCGAGCGAGAGATAGGTCGTGAGGGCCGCGCCTTTGTTGCCGCGCTCCTCCTTGACCACCTGCACCAGGATCACCTGGCGCCGCTTGATGACCTCCTGGATCTTGTAGCTGCGCGGCCTGCGGCGTGGACGCGAGGGCAGCTCCTCGAGCGCATCCTCCGAGCCCACGCTCTCGACCGCCTCAGGCTCCACGGCGGCGCTGGCCACCACCTGTACACCGCCCGCCTCGCCGGCAGCTTCGGGCGCAGCGTCCGCGGCTTCGGCTTTCGCCTCCTGCGGCGCGGCATCTTCCGCTTCGGCATCTTCGCCACCGTCGGCCGCTGGCTCGTCGGCGTCCACACCGGCTGAGGTCGCGACCTCCGTCACCTCCTCGACCAGCACCGCGTCGCGCTCGCTGGCTTCCGCGATCACCTGCGGACGGTCGTCGTCGGGATGATCGTCGTCCGCGGGCTCGTCCTCGTCGTGGACATCCTCGACGCCGTTTTCCTCGCTGCCGTCGTCGTCCGCATCGCCGTCCTCGTCGTCATCGGCGTGCGACGCATCGGCATCCTCGCCGGCCGCCTCCGAGCCACGGCTCGAGCTGTCCTGGCGTCTGCGCCGTGCAAGCCGCTCGGCTCGCGCGTCTGCGGCAGCCTCCTCCTCGGCCTCCGCGAGCGCCTCCTCCTCGATGAGCGCCTGACGGTCGGCCATCGGGATCTGATAGTAGTCGGGATGGATCTCGTTGAAAGCGAGGAAGCCGTGCCGGTTTCCGCCGTAGTCGACGAACGCCGCCTGCAACGACGGCTCAACGCGCGTCACCTTCGCCAGATAAATGTTTCCGCGGAGCAGCTTGCGGGCAGCGCTCTCGTAGTCGAACTCCTCTACACGTCCGTTGCGTAGAACCACCACCCGCGTCTCTTCGGGGTGGGTGGCATCGATAAGCATCTTGTTGGGTGCCATGTGTTTTTATCCTTTGCGCGCCGGTGGGCCGGACCACCGGAACCGGCCCTGCGGCCGGAGGCGACTTGCGGCCGTGTCGAGGCGCGCGCCTTTGTTGTGATTGAAGGGAAGGGGGTTGAGGTAAAGGTACGGGCGCGCATCCCGAGCACAGCCGCTCTGGGCTCGGAGGCTGAAAGATGGAATGCGCGGTCGATCTGCATGAGTCTCGAACGAAAGATCCGGGCGCGCGTACGCGCGCTTCGGAAAGACGGAGCCAACGATCTGTGGCGCGTGCGCCCGATCAGGCAAGTTGCATCGCAACTGAGACCGCTCTCGGACCGGGACGTCGGGGGCGACGCGTTTCGGATGTATCGTTGCCCTGGGTTGCTTACGGAACCTGTGGTGGCAACGCTGCCGATTGCGAAGCACGCGCCGAACAGTCATCGGGCCGTGCGCATCGTCCGCTTCCGGGACCTTGGGCAAATGCGACCTGGAAACCAACCCACAACCGGGCCGGGCATTCCATGGTCGACTGAAACTCTCGCGTGAAGAGGACGTACTCAAACACGATGCGGTTCAATTTTGTACGGGTTCCCCGGCAGCGTGGCAAGCACGTTTATCGGAAATGATGCGGTCGGAGCACGGGTTGGGCCGCACCCTTGCACAAACGCCACGAATATGAGCTAACTTGTAGCACCTACGTGATAATTTGCTCACGAACGCGATAGGGACCGCGTGCAGCCGGGGATGGGGATCAGGGCCGGGTCTGGTGGTCTGCGGACGCTGGCGACGGCCGTAGCAGTGCTGATGCACGTCTGGCTGTGGGCAGGCGCCGCGGCCGGCGAGACGGCGTCTGCAACGCGGGCCAGCCTGTCGGGAGACCAGCACCGCACCACCTTCCAGCTCGATCTCACGGTCGGCGTCCCGGCCGAGATCTACACGCTTGCCAACCCCTACCGCGTCATCGTCGACCTCCCGGACGTTGAGTTCCGCCTGCCCGACGGAACCGGACAGGACGGCGGCGGCTTGGTGCGCACCTTCCGCTACGGGCTCTTCGCCGAAGGCAAGGCACGCGTCGTGCTCGACACGACCGGCCCCGTGCGCATCGAGCGGGCGGCCATGACCGCCGCGACGGGCGGCAAGGGCATCGTCTTCGCGTTCGACATGGTGACCACGGACCCTGCGAGCTTCGGCCTCGGCACCGGCGCCGATAAGGCGGCCGAGGACGCACCGGAAAAAGCACCCCCTGCCGGGCCTCCGGACGACAAGCCGAAACGGACCGGCAAGGCCGTGATCATGATCGATCCCGGCCATGGCGGCATCGACGGCGGCGCCGTCAGCGCCTCGAGCTTGCTCGAAAAGGACGTGGTGCTCGCGGTCGGCAAGGAGCTTGGGCGACAGCTCGCGGCCAGCGGGCGCTACGATGTGCACATGACGCGCTCGTCCGACGTGTTCGTTTCGCTGGATCAGCGCCTCAACCTCTCGGCCAAGCACGGCGTGGATCTCTTCATCTCCCTGCATGCCGACTCGCTCGCCGTCGAGGCCGAGGCGCAAGCCGTCCGTGGTGCCACCATCTACACCCTGTCCGAGCGCGCCTCCGACGAGCAGGCGCGCCGCATGGCGGAGAAGGAGAACGCCTCGGACCTCATCGCAGGCATCAACGTCGTCGACGGGCCGGACGATGACGAGGTGAAGAGCATCCTCTTCGACCTCATGAAACGGGAAACGGCGAATTTCTCGGCCGACTTCTCGAACACGCTGGTGCACAAGCTGAAGTCCGCCAAGGCGCTGTCCCGCGTCCCGCAGCGCGCCGCAGCCTTCAAGGTCCTGAAGCAAACCCATGCCCCCTCCGTGCTGATCGAGCTCGGATACCTGAGCAACCCAGAGGACGAGAAGCTGCTCAACTCCACAGCCTGGAGAAAGAAGATCGCCGCCTCGATCACCACGGCCATCGACGACTATTTTTCCAAGCGGACCGCCAGCTCCCCGGGCCTTAGCCGGAAATAGACGGAGACGCGGTGACGCACGCGCCTCGAACGCCTGTTCCCATTGGCAAATAACCGTTTAGGAAATCCGGGGTTTATGGACGACGTGCTGCCACATTCCATGTTAATGTTCCGGCTTGATCCACGGGTTGCTGCAGTGCAATAGCAGTGCGCCGAGCTTACAGTTGGACCTGAGAACACTGGTCGAGCGGACCCAGGCGGAATGCGAGCCCCTACCCTGCCACCACCACAGCCGGACTTCCGTAGGCGAGGCCGGAAGCGCAAGAGCCTGCTCCTGAGCTTCCTCGGCTGGAGCTTCGCGGCGTTCGTCGTCGTGTTCCTGGTGGGCTCGGCCGCGGCGGGCTATGTGCTGTGGCAGGCGTCCAAGGACCTCCCGGACTACGAGAGCCTTGCGAGCTACGAGCCGCCCGTGATGACGCGCATTCACGCCCACGACGGCTCGCTGATCGCCGAGTACGCGCGCGAGCGGCGCATCTTCATACCCATCAACACCATTCCGAAGCACGTCGTCGCGGCCTTCCTGTCCGCCGAGGATAGCCGTTTCTATGAGCACGGCGGCCTCGACATGCAGGGCATCGCGCGCGCCGTCTTCAAGTTCGTGGAGAGCAAGATCCAGGGCAGCGACCGGCGCACCGAGGGCGCGTCCACGATCACGCAGCAGGTCGCCAAGAACTTCCTTCTGACCAGCGACCGGACCATGGAGCGCAAGATCAAGGAGGCGATCCTCGCCATCCGCATCGAGCGTGCCTATTCAAAGGACAAGATCCTCGAACTCTACCTCAACGAGATCTATCTCGGCATCGGCGCCTACGGCGTCGCCGCGGCCGGCCTCGCCTACTTCAACAAAGAGCTGAAGGATCTGACCGTGGAGGAGGTCGCCTACCTCGCGGCCCTTCCGAAGGCGCCGAACAACTACCACCCCTTCCGCCAGACGGCGCGCGCCACCGAGCGGCGCAACTGGATCCTCGGGCAGATGGCCGAGAACGGCTACATCACCGACGAGGAAGCGAAGGAGGCCAAGGCCAAGCCGCTCGCCGTCAACATCCGTCCCGGCGGCGCGCACCTCTTCGCCGCCGAATACTTCGCCGAGGAGGTTCGCCGCTCGCTGTACAATGCCTACGGCGAGGCGAAGCTCTACGCCGGCGGTCTCTCAGTCCGCACGACGCTCGACCCGCGCCTGCAGAGGATCGGCCGCAAGGCGCTGATCGACGGCCTCGTCTCCTACGACCGCAAGCAGGGGTGGCGCGGCCCGGTGAGCAAGATCGACGTGTCGGGCGACTGGGGCGTCCCGCTCGGCGCCATCGACATCCCGTCCGATATCGCACCCTGGCGGCTCGGCGTCGTGCTCTCGATGGAGAAGACGAAGGCCGTCGTCGGGCTGAGGCCCTCACGCAAGCAGGACGGAAAGCTGACCGACGAACGCCACGCCGTCGAGATCACGCTCGACGAGATCAAGTGGGCGAAGACGGCCAAGCGCACCGAGCCGAAGCAGATCTCCGACCTGCTCGCAGCCGGCGACGTAATCTACGTTGCGCCGAAGGACGAGGCCAACCTCGCCGGCGCCTGGTCGCTGATGCAGATCCCCGAGGTCTCGGGCGGCCTCATTGCCATGGACCCGCACACCGGCCGCGTGCTCGCGGTCTCCGGCGGCTTCTCCTTCGCCATGAGCCAGTTCGACCGCGCGCTGCAGGCCAAGCGCCAGCCGGGCTCGTCGTTCAAGCCGTTCGTCTACGCCGCCGCCATCGACAACGGCTACAAGCCGACGTCGATCATTCTCGACGAGCCGATCGAGATCGAGCAGGGCCCCGGGCAGGACATCTGGAAGCCCCAGAACTACGAGAAGGATACCTCCCACGGCCCGACGACGCTGCGCGTCGGCATCGAGAAGTCGCGCAACCAGATGACTGTGCGCCTCGCCCAGGACATGGGCATGCCGATCATCACCGAATACGCGCGCCGCTTCGGCATCTACGACGATCTCCTGCCCGTGCTCTCCATGTCGCTCGGCGCCGGCGAGACCACGCTTCTGCGTATGGCGACCGCCTACTGCATGATCGCCAACGGCGGCAAGCAGGTGCGCCCGACACTGATCGACCGCATTCAGGACCGCTGGGGCAAGTCCGTCTGGCGCCATGACGCGCGCGAGTGCACAGGCTGCATCGCCGACCAATGGGCGAACCAGGAGGAGCCGGACATCCCCGACGATCGCAAGCAGATCGTCGACCCGCAGACCGCCTACCAGATGACCTCCATCATGGAGGGCGTCATCCAGCGCGGCACGGCGACGTCCTTGAAGAAGCTGAACCGCCCGCTGGCCGGCAAGACCGGCACCACCAACGAGGAGAAGGACGCCTGGTTCATCGGCTACACGCCGGACCTCGTGGTCGGCGTGTTCGTCGGCTATGACACCCCCCGCGCGATGGGCAAGGGCAACACCGGTGGCGCGGTCGCGGCGCCGATCTTCGGCAGCTTCGTGGAGGCCGCCCTCGCCGACCAGCCTCCGGCGCCGTTCCGCATGCCGCCGGGCATCAAGCTCGTGCGCGTCAGCCTGCAGACGGGGCTTCGCGCCTCGCCGGACGACACGACCGCGCTCATGGAGGCGTTCAAGACCGACGAGGAGCCGGACGACGCCTATTCCGTCATCGGCTTCACCGATCCCTATGCGCGCAGCTCCGACGCGGGCTCAACGGGCGGCGGCTGGCAGCCCGCGCCTTCGGCTTCGCCGGGCTACGGCGGCGGGCCCGGCGGCTTGTGGTGAGAATTTCTCCCGTGTTCTGAGACCAATGGCCGGTGGACGGCCGCCCGATGCATCGCGACGCCGCGTTTACAGTCGTGCTCGCCCTCACTATATGTCGGGCACATCCCCCGAAATGACTGGATTCTGGGAGGCTCCGATGCGCGCTGAAGCGCAAAAAGTTGCGTCGTCGATCGAAGAGGCTCTGGTCCTCTTGAGGAGGTATCTTTGACCCGGAGCAGGCCGAGGCACGTCTAGCCGACCTCAACCGGCGCGCGGAGGATCCCGCGCTCTGGAACGATCCCGGTGAGGCGCAGAAGGTCATGCGCCAGCGTCAGCAGCTCGAGCGCTCCCTCACCGACTTCCGCCGCATCGAGCGCGAGTTCGAGGACAATCTGACCCTGATCGAGCTCGGCGAGGCCGAGGACGACGAGGCGACAGTCACCGAGGGCGAAGGCGCGCTGAGGCGCCTCGACGAGGAGGTCCAGAGGAAGAGCATCGAGGCCATGCTGTCCGGCGAGGCCGACGGCATGGACGCCTACGTGGAGGTCCACGCCGGCGCCGGCGGCACCGAGAGCCAGGATTGGGCGCAGATGCTGACGCGCATGTACATGCGATGGGCGGAGCGGCGCGGCTTCAAGGTCAAGCTGGTGGACGAGAGCCCGGGCGAGGAAGCCGGCATCAAGTCGGCGACGCTCGAGATCCAGGGCGAGAATGCCTACGGCTGGCTCAAGACGGAGGCGGGCGTGCACCGCCTCGTGCGCATCTCGCCGTACGATTCAAACGCGCGCCGCCACACGAGCTTTGCCTCCGTCACCGTCTACCCGGTGATCGACGACTCGATCGATATCGACATCAACCCCGCCGACGTCGACGTGAGCTTCGCCCGCTCGAGCGGTGCCGGCGGCCAGCACGTCAACCGCACGGAGTCGGCCGTCCGCCTCGTGCACAAGCCGACCGGCATCGTCATCTTCGCGCAGGAGCAGCGCTCCCAGCACCAGAACAAGGACATCGCCTTCAAGCGGCTCAAGGCGCGCCTCTACGAGCTCGAGCTCAAGCGCCGCGAGCAGAAGGCGTCCGCCGAGCAGGCGGCGAAGACCGACATCGGCTGGGGCCACCAGATCCGGTCCTACGTTCTGCAGCCCTATCAGCTCGTCAAGGATTTGCGCACCGGCACGCAGAGCTCGAGTCCCGATGAGGTCCTCGACGGCGACATCGATCCCTTCATAGAGGCGACGTTGGCACAGCGCATGCGCGGCGGCAGCACCGCCGAGATCGTCGACCTCGACTAGACCATGATCGCTTCGGACCCTATCAGTCCGAAGCGTAGATCATCCGTCTCATCAAAAAGGAGCGGCAGCGGTCATCGCGCAGACGGCAACGGCTTCCTCCCAGCCCGTTGCCTCCTGACTGCTGCTTCTTCCTTCCGTGTTCCCTAGGGGACAGCGGACCCCTCATAAAAGATTATGGTCCGATCCGTGGGAACCAAAGCGCCCTCCCCGCTGTTCCCACTACCCCGCCGGAGCCGCCCCCCACGCTCCGGTGAAACAGAGCGCCGCCGCGGTTCCCCCCAACCATGCTCGGGGGCGCTCTTGATACGGCCGGCCCCCCAGGTCCCCCGCTGGGGGGCCCATTTTTCTCAGGCCAGCTCAGGAAACCTCCGGATTGGCGAGCAACGCTCGCGCACCTATATGCCGGTCAGGATGAGCCCCGGGGGGCCTCGGCCGATCATCCGTCACGTCAGCCAGAAAGATCGCGAGAAGGAGGTGCCGCCATGCAGACGCGCCGGAGTTTCTTGAGCTCGACATCGGCCGCGGCCGCCGTGCTGGCCATGGCTCCCTTCGGCAGTGCGGGAGCAGACACGGCGACCCCGGCCGAGGGCGCCCTGGCCACGCGCGCGATCCCCGCCACCGGCGAGAAGATACCCGTCATCGGAATGGGCACCTCCGGCAGCTTCGAGGTCGGCGAGGGCACACCCGAATATGATGCCCTGCGCGAGGTCCTGAAGGTGTTCTTCGCCGGCGGCGGCACGGTGATCGACACCGCCCCCACCTACAGCAATGCCGAGGACGTGCTGGGCGCCCTCCTCGCCGAGCAGAACCTGCGCCCGAAGACCTGGCTCGCCACCAAGCTTTCGGGTGTGCGCGGACGCGACGCCGGGCTTGCCCAGTTCAACAACACCCTCGGCCGTCTCAAGACCGACAAGGTCGAGCTGCTGCAGGTGCACAACCTCGGCGATCTCAAGACGCAGCTCGCCCTCGCCCGCGAGCTCAAGGCCGAAGGCAAGACCCGCTACGTCGGCGTCACGCACTATCTGGAGTACGCCCACGACGAGCTGGCCGACATCGTCGCGGCCGAGAAGCCGGACTTCCTGCAGATCAACTATTCCGTGGTCACCCGCGGCGCGGAGAAGCGCCTCTTCCCGCTGGCCAAGGACCTCGGCGTGGCGGTGATGATCAACCGCGCCTTCGAGGACGGCAAGCTGTTCGGGCGCGTCAAGGACAAGCCGCTTCCCGACTGGACCGCGGCCGCCGGCATCACCTCCTGGGCGCAGGCGTTCCTGAAGTTCGCGCTGAGCAACCCCGCGGTGACGGTGGTGATCCCGGCCACCGGCAAGCCGCATCGCCAGGCGGACAATCTGAAGGCCGGCCTTGGGCCGAACCTGACGGAGGAGCAGCGCGCCTCCCTGATCGCGGCCTTGGCATAGCCGGAAATGGACAGCGCAACCCCCAGGATCGAGCGCACGCGTCTGACCGGCCTGCTCAAGGTCGAGCGTGAGGAAGCGCCGGTCGTCGCCGTCGGCGCGGCCATGTTCTTCCTCCTCTTCACCGGCTACTTCATGCTGCGCCCCGTGCGCGAGACCATGGGCATCGCGGGCGGCATCGAGAACCTGCAGTGGCTTTTCACCGGCACGTTCGTCGCCACGCTCGTTGCATTGCCCGTGTTCGGATGGATCGCCTCCAAGGTGCGCCGCCGGCACATCCTCGCCTGGACCTTCGCCTTCTTTGCGCTGAACCTCTTGGGCTTCGCCGCAGGATTTGTACGTGATCCCGATAACGTCTGGATGGCGCGCACGTTCTATGTGTGGCTGTCGGTCTTCAACCTGCTCGCCATCTCGCTGGCCTGGAGCGTGCTGGCGGACCTTCTGGCCGCCTCGCAGGCCAAGCGCCTGTTCGCGATGATCGCCGGCGGCGCGAGCCTCGGCGGCCTCACGGGTCCGATCCTCGGCACGCTGCTCGTTGCGCCCATCGGCCATGCCGGGCTGCTCGTGCTGGCCGCCGCCCTGCTCACGCTCAGCGCCGCCGCCGCCATGTGGCTGCACCGCTGGCGCGACCGCAACCCGCTGCCCTCGGAGGAGATCGCCCCGCGCAGCGAGCCGCTCGGCGGCCATCCCCTTGCCGGCGCCACTGCCGTGCTGCGCTCCGGCTACCTGGCCGGCATCGCGCTGTTCGTGATCCTGCTCGCGATCGTCAGCACCTTCCTGTACTTCGAGCAGGCCCGCCTCGTGGCCGAGACCTTCCCCGACCGCACGCGCCAGACGCAGGTGTTCGGCATGATCGACACCTTCGTCCAGACGTGCACGATCCTCATTCAGATCTTCCTTACGGGCCGCATCGCCGACCGCTTCGGCATCGGAACACTGCTCGTCGCCGTGCCGCTGGTGATGGCCGCAGGCTTCCTGTGGCTCGCGTTCGCGCCCGTGTTCGCGGTGCTGGCGGTGGTCATGATCACGCGTCGCGTCGGCGAGTATGCGCTGGTGCGGCCGGGCCGCGAGATGCTCTACACGGTCGCCGAGCCCGAGGAGAAGTACAAGGCCAAGAACTTCATCGATACCGTCGTCTACCGGGGCGGCGACGCCGTGGGCGGCTGGGTGAAACGCGGCCTCGACGTCCTCGCCGAGCATCCCGCCCTGGCCATGCTCATCGGCGCGGCGATCGCGCTCGGATGGGCGGCGACGGGCGCCTGGCTCGGCCGCCAGGAGCGGCAGCGGGAGGGCTTCTACCGACCGGTCGAGCACTAACAGTCTGCATTCAAAGAGATTTCCAGGAACTCATTGCGGCAGCCGAAAAATCTTCGAAAAATTCGTGACACTGCGCAGAATAAATTACCGACGATTCCGTTCTTCCCTGAGTGCGGTCCGAATGCCCATGTCCCCGCGTTGGCAATCGAGCCGCATAACACGTCTCATCGCGAGATGAGGTCGTCAATGGACGGGACAGGCCCCGCACACCTGTCCCGTCTGTTGTTTTTTTGCCGGGGCGAGCTAAGTCCGCAGCGCGGCGGCACAAATCTCCGGCTTGAAGCCCACCAGGAGCTTATTCCCGCCATACTCGAGCACCGGGCGCTTGATGAGCGACGGCTGCGCGAGCATCAGCGCCACAGCCTTCTTCTGGTCGATATTCTGCTTCTCCGCCTCGGTGAGCTTGCGGAACGTCGTGCCTGCGCGATTGAGCAGGACCTCCCAGCCGACCTCACGGCACCAGCGCTCGAGCCGCGCGCGATCGATGCCGTCCTTCTTGTAGTCGTGAAACGCCACATCGACGCCATGCGCCGCGAGCCATGCGCGCGCCTTCTTCATCGTATCGCAGTTCACGATGCCGTAGATCGTGACAGGGCCGGATTTCATCTTGATGGGATCCTCACAGCATCTCCGGCAGAAACTTTGACTGCCGACTGATGATCTTGCCCGAGACCATGAACACGCCGTCGCCCGTATAGTGGAGGGTCTCCGGATGCTTCGGCGACGGCGCGACGTGCGCCTTCACCACCTCGAAGATGAAGAAGTTGTAGCGGGCGACGAGGCTCTCGTCGACGAGCCGGCACTCTAAGTTGGCATGGCACTCGCCGATCAAGGGTGCGCCCACGTGCTGCGCCTTCTGCGCCGTGAGCCCGAAGTGCGCGAACTTGTCGATCTCGCTCCCCGACGAGTTACCGATTCCGACCACGATGTCCGTCAACGCCGTCGTCGGCAGGTTGATCACGCATTCTCCGCTCTCCCGCACCATCAGATGGGAATGATTTCCTGAGGCGATGATGCAGCCGATCAGCGCCGGCGTGAACTCCATGCAGGTGTGCCAGCCCATGGTCATGATGTTTGTCTCGCCCCGCGCAGCCGACGACACGAGCACGATCGGCCCGGGCTCTAGGTAGCGCCGCACCTGAGAGACGGGAAAGTCGCGTTTCTTCGCCAGCCTGGCCATGGTGATCCTCGCGCACTGATAAACACGTCGCCCACCGAAACGCAGACTGGCCCCGCCGTGTTCAAAAAGCAAAAATTGAGGAGTGGCGAAAGAGCCGCTGGCCAATCCGGTCGCAACGACGATCCCACCGCTTCGCGAGAGTCAACGAGGAATGGGGCCGACGCCGATATCGAAATGCATCACGTCCTCCCGCGTGCCGAGCTTCTCGTAAAGCGCGATGGCGGGCGCGTCGCCGTAGTCTGCCTGGACGTAGATGACCCAGACGTCGCGCCGGGCAGCAATCTCGCGCAGGTGCCCGATCAAGGACGTGGCAATGCCGCGGCGCCGATGCGTCTTGCTCACGGCCAAGTCGTAGATGTAGAGCTCGCGCCGAGCCTTCTCGAATTTGTCGAGCTCGTAGGCAACGAGCCCGCCAACGACCTCCTCACCCTCCAGCGCCACGAGGATCACCACGTGCTCCTTCGCGAGCAGGCTCTCGCAATAGGCGTCGCTTGGCGGCTCGGCCCCGTATGTCTCCGGCTCACCGAACACCCTCCCGAACAACGTGTTGAGCTTGCGAAGGAGCGCAACGTCCGCAGGACCAAGTCGGCGGAGCGCTATTCCCACAGGGCCCTCTCTTCTTGCAAGAACACTCTGATCCAAACGTCTTCGATAACAGCCGTCGCGCAAGCCGTTCGAAGCCGGCAAGTCACGATGCATATCTTTCTCTCATTTTCCAAGATCGTGGCCACGGCCGCGCAGACTGCCCTGCTTCGAGAGGACATGCCCATCGCCGCAAGCCCGATCAGGGGCGTAACCATGAACAAGGCGAGGAAACCGAACTGTCCGGCGATCTGGCCCGCAAGCGCCGCGGCCCCTTACGGACGTAGCTTGGCGGCGACGCCAAACGGTGCCCCGCCCCATAAGTCCATTCTATATTTGATCACAGGCGACGGGCACGTCGGCCCGCCGTGCACTCTCACATCGATCCGGACTTCGCCGCCGCGATCATCGCCTTCACCTCCGCACGCATGGCGTCGGGCATCTGCTGCTGGTCGAGCTTGAGGAAACCCTGCAGAATGAGATCGCAGGCACGCTCCTCGCTCAAGCCCGTCGCCATCAGATAAGCCATCTTTTCGCGGCTGATCATGCCGATCGACGCCTCGTGCGAGAGCTGGGCCTCCGAGCTCTTGGCGTCGAGGCCGGGAATGGACACAATCTCGCCGTCCGCGCCGAGCTTCAACCCGTCGCAACCGAGGAAACCCTTGGTCCCCGGCGCCTCGCCGATCAGCATGTTGCGGTTCGTGATGCTACCACCCGCCGTCACCATGCGCGTAATGCTTTCGGAGCGCGCGCCGCGTCCCTTGAGGTGGATTTGGCTTTCCATGACGCGTGTCGTGCCCTGCGACGCGAAGATGACCGACTGGTCGTTCGAGGCACCGTCCTCTTCGATCTCGGTCCGGCTCTGCGAATAGTGGTATCGCAGCGGCGACATCATGATGTTGCTCGCGCTCGAGCGCGCCCCCTTGCCGATGCGGTTACGGGCGTAGCTGTGGACCTCCATATCGAGACCCCACTGCTCGATCGAGATCGAGCGACATGAGGCACCCTCGCGCAGGAAGCTCTCCGATAGCGAGACATGATGGCCGGCATGGACGCTCGCCGGGACCGCCGAGCCGGTGATCATCTCGACCTCGCCGCCTTTCTCGACGACGGTGATGTTGTGAATGAACTGACGCTGCTGCGGCGTCTCAAGCAGCGTGAAGAGCTGCACCGGCAGCCGCACCTTGGCGCCTTCCATGACGCGCACGAAATGCCCGAGCGGCGCATCGGTGGTCTCGGCCGCCTGCCGTACCGTCTCGTCCTCGTCGGGCCGGATCAGCGAGAACATCAGGTCCTGCACCCACGCGTAGCGCTTCAGCGCATCCGCAAGCGGCAGGATCTCGACCTGGTTGTCGTGCACCGAGATGTGCCGCATACCCTGGTCCGCAATGATGCATGTGCCGGCCCGCTCGGCGTCGTCCACGTAGCCGACCCGCGCCATCCGCTCCGTTTCTTGTGTGGTGAGCCCCGTGCGGGACTGCCTGCTCGCCAGTGCGGTTGCCATGTCGTCGCTCCTATGCCTGTGCGGCCGCCTGCGCCGGACCGATCGGCGCGGTGTAGCCGTTGCGCTGGATATGCCGGAACAATTGGCGCGGCTCGCCCGAGTGGATGATCCGGCCGTCGGCCATGATGTGCCCTGCGTCCGCCGCGATGTAGTCGAGGATGAAGCCCGTATGGGTGATGACGAGCCCGGAGCGCGGCTCGCGTCCGCCGCGCATGAGCTTGCCGATCGCCGCGCCTACGGAAGCAATGTGCTCGAGGTCAACGCCGCTTTCCGGCTCGTCGAACAGCAGCAGGGTCGGCTGCTGCAGAAAGAGCTTGAGGATCTCCCACCGCTTCACCTCGCCGCCGGAGAAACCTGCGTTGATGTCCCGGCCTGCGAACACGCCCAGGCCAAGGTCGAGAGCATCGGCCTCGCGTTTCAGGGCCTCGCTTGCGCCGAGCGCGTCGGCCAGGGCCTGCACCGTGACACCGTCGAGGGCCGGCGGGCGCTGGAACGCCATGCCGAGCCCGCGCTTGGCCCGCTCGTCGACCGGCAGGATGTCGATCCGCTCGCCACGGAGCAGAATCTCGCCGCGCGTGACCGCAAACGGCGGCAGCCCCATAATGGCAGCCAGAAGCGACGACTTGCCGGAGCCGTTGGCCCCGAACAGCACGTGCATCTCGCCCGCTCGGATCTCGAGATCGATGCCGTGCAGAATACGGGTGTCGCCGGCCGACACGTCGACGTCATGGATGTGAAGCAGTGCAGTCACGAACGTGCCTCCTCGCGGCATCCACTGCGCAAGAAATCCGGCCGCCGGCCACGGTCCGCATTGCTTTGGATCAAACTTGACGGCAATATTCCAAATTATGGATCGCGCAATCCGCAAGGAGTGGCGCGCATGAGGCACTGGCAAGCATCGATCGTGGCGATGGTCTTCGCAGGACTTTTGCCGTCCGTGGGCGCAGCCGCGGCGGTCAACGTGACGTTCGTCGCCCCCGAGCGCTACCGGGACTTCCGCAGCTCTGGCTCTCGCAATGCGACCCTGAATCAGTTCCGCCGCATCTTCACACAGCTCGGAACCCGCTACCTGAAGCCGGGACAGTCGCTCAGCATCGACGTCCTCGACATCGATCTTGCCGGCGAGTACGAGCCTTGGAGCGGCCGGCTCAACGACGTACGGATCATGCGCGATATCACCCCACCGCGCATCCGAATGCGCTACGTGCTTCGCGAGAACGGGCGCGTGCTCGCGCGCGCGGAGGAAACCGTTTCCGACATGAACTACCTGATGAACCCCTCGGCCCGGCGCTCGGGCGAGCAACTCGCCTACGAGAAGGACATGCTGCGCGACTGGTTCCGCTCGCGCTTCGGTTCGGCTCGGCCGCGCTAAACGCGACGGCGGACGGAAGGGCTGCGGATCCGCCGATCACACGGAAAGCCACCGTCAAACGAATGCTGATCGATCACCGGCTGTCGCACCGAATCGACTACGGGCGATAGTCCCCGTCACTCCCACTCGATCGTACCCGGCGGCTTCGAGGTGACGTCGTAGACGACGCGGTTGATGCCGCGCACTTCGTTGATGATGCGTGTCGCCGTCCGGCCGAGGAATCCCATGTCGAATGGAAAGAAGTCCGCCGTCATGCCGTCCACGCTCGTCACGGCGCGAAGCGCCAGCACGTGGTCGTAGGTGCGCCCGTCGCCCATGACTCCGACCGTGCGCACTGGCAAGAGCACCGCGAACGCCTGCCAGATCGCGTCGTAGAGCCCGGCCTTGCGGATCTCGTCGAGATAGATCGCATCCGCCTTGCGCAGGATGTCGAGCTTTTCCGCCGTGATCTCGCCCGGGATACGGATCGCGAGTCCAGGACCGGGAAACGGATGACGCCCAACGAACGCGTCCGGCAGCCCGAGCTCGCGCCCCAGCGCCCTGACCTCGTCCTTGAACAGCTCGCGCAGCGGCTCCACGAGCTTCATGTTCATGCGCTCGGGCAGCCCACCGACGTTGTGGTGCGACTTGATGGTGACCGACGGCCCACCACTGAACGACACGCTCTCGATCACATCCGGATAGAGCGTGCCCTGCGCCAGGAATTCCGCCCCGCCGATCTTCTCCGCCTCGGCCTCGAACACGTCGATGAAATGCTTGCCGATAGCCTTGCGCTTGCCCTCGGGATCGGTGACGCCTGCCAGAGCACCGAGAAACAGCTTCGACGCATCCACATGCACGAGCGGGATGTTGTAGTGGTCGCGGAACAGCCCGACCACCTGCTCCGCCTCGCCGAGCCGCATCAGACCGTGGTCGACGAACACACAGGTGAGTTGGTCGCCGACCGCCTCATGGATGAGCACCGCCGCCACCGCGCTGTCAACACCGCCGGACAGCCCACAGATCACGCGCCCCTTTCCGACCTGGCGGCGGATGCGCTCCACCATCTCGCGCCGGTAGGCGGCCATGGTCCAGTCCGGCTTGAGACCAGCGATGCGGTGCACGAAGTTGGAGATCAGCTTGTCGCCGTCCGGGGTGTGCACGACCTCCGGGTGGAACTGCACGGCATAGAAGCGCCGCGCCTCGTCCGCGACTGCTGCGAACGGGGCGTTCTCGCTCGTCGCGATGACGCGGAAGCCCTGAGGGAGCCGCGTCACGCGATCGCCGTGGCTCATCCAGACCTGATGCCGCTCGCCTTCCGCCCACACACCCTCGAACAACGGGCTCCCGGTCTCGATCGACAGTACGGCGCGGCCGAACTCGCGGTGATGGCCGCTCTCGACCTTGCCGCCGAGTTGCTCGGCCATGGTCTGCTGTCCGTAGCAGATGCCGAGCACGGGTATCCCGGAGCTGAACACGGCGTCCGGCGCGCGCGGGCTTCCCTCCTCGGGCACGGACGACGGCCCTCCCGAGAGGATAACGGCAGCGGGCTTGAGCTTGGCGAAGGCCGCCTCGGCATTCTGGAAGGGATGGATCTCGCAGTAGACGCCGGCCTCGCGCACACGCCGCGCGATGAGCTGCGTGACCTGGCTTCCGAAATCGATGATGAGGACGGTGGCGGACATGAGGGTTCGGTCGCTCCCGGAGACTCGGGGCCTGGGGTCCCGGTCGGCAAAGAGGGGGTAGACCACCCCACGCCGCGAGCGTCAAGCCGACCGCCCACAGCCCCGAAGCCGCAGGCTTTTACCGCCCGTTAAGCGCGATATCGGGCGAGGCCGGCAATATCTATCGCCTATTAACGGCTGCGGCCTAGAGGATGGTTGAAGGATGAGGAGTCTGCCGGCTCGGCGGGCGGTTGCGGTTAGAGCGGGGCGCGATGGGTACGGCGATTCTAATGGTAGGCGCACTTGCCGTGGCGGCTGGCGCGACCGTGGCCGGCATGCTTGCCTGGCGTGCGCGACGCGACGGGCCCTTCGCCGAGCAGCCAGTCTTCACCGTGCAGCGCTGGATCCTGGGCACGCTCTATGCGCTCCGTCCTGTGCGCATCGGCGACCTCCCGTATCTTTTCTATTACGGCGCCCGCGACATGCTGCGCGGCGGCACCCACGTGCCCGATCCCGCGCGGACCGAGCCCCGACCCGATACCTTCGGCGGCATCTGCCGCGACATCTCTCCCGAAACTGTCCTCGCCGCGGCGCGGCAGGGCTTCTTTCCCTGGTGCCACTTCGGCCCGCTCAAGTGGTGGACGCGCAACGAGCGCATGGTCCTGCTGACGTCGGATTTCCGCATGACCAAGAACCTCCGGCGCATCATGCGCAAGGCCCCGCACCGCGTGACCTTCGACCAGGCATTCGACGACGTGATCCGCTGCTGCGCGGGGCGGCGCAAGAACCGCCTCTACGGCCTGACCTGGATTACGCCGACCATCATGCGAATCTATTCGGAACTGCACCGCTTGGGGCACGCGCACTCCTTCGAGGTGTGGAATGCCGAGGGCGTCCTCGTCGGCGGCGGCTACGGTCTGTCGGTCGGCAAGGTGTTCTATACGGAATCGCAGTTCAGCCATGAATCGAACGCCTCGAAGATGGGCTTTGCTGCGCTCATGGCGCATCTCGCCAAGTGGGGCTACGTCGCCAACGACGGCAAGGCCCCGACGCCAACTCTTGAGGAGGCCGGCTTCAAGCTGATGCCCCGCAAGGCGTTCGAAGCGCTCCTCACCGAGCACGGAACGGCGGGCGACCATCCCGGCGCCTGGACCGTCACCACGACGCTGGCCGAGGTCGCGGAATGGGACCCGAGCGGCAAAGCAGCCGCTCCATCGCCCGCCAAGACGGCCAAGCCCCCGAAGCTTCCCAAGGTCAAGTCCGCGGCGTGACTGCGTGTCCGGCTTACGCCGTACGCTTTAGGCTCGCGACGAAAAAGCCGTCCGTCCCGTGCGAACCGGGCGTGAGCAGCAGCGTCTGGTCCGACCCATCGGCCGAGGCAGGAGCCTCGTCACCGATCGCGGAGCGCCAGACCTCCCTGAACGGCATCAGTGCGAATCCCGGGAACGTCTCGAGGAACCACGCCACCTGATCAGTATTCTCCTCAGGCAGCACCGAGCAGGTGACGTAGACGAGCCGTCCGCCCGGCTTGACCAGCCTCGACGCGAGCGCAAGCACCTCGCGCTGCTCGGCCTGCCGATTGGCCAGCGCCTCAGGCTTGAGCCGCCACTTGGCATCGGGCTTGCGCCGCCACGTGCCGGAACCCGAGCACGGCGCATCGACGAGCACCACGTCGAAACGCGCTCCTAAGGCTTCGAGCGCCTCCTGGTCGCCGCCTTGGAGCACCTGCACGTTCCGCACCCCGGCCCGCTGCAGGCGCGCGAAGATCGGACGCAACTGTCCCTTGTCGCTGTCGTAGGCGTAGATCTGGCCGGTGTTCTGCATGGCCGCCGCGAGCGCGAGCGTCTTGCCGCCGGCCCCTGCGCAGAGGTCGAGCACCTGCTGGCGAGGCCCGGCGCCCGAAAGCGCGGCCGCGAGCTGGCTGCCCTCGTCCTGCACCTCGAACCAGCCCTTGCCGTGCGCGGCCTCGGCCTCGACATGCGGGCTCTTCGCCGCCGCCTCGGGTGCCGGGATGCGGAGCCCGAAGGGCGCGAGGCGCGTCGGCGCCGCGCCAAGCTTGGCGAGGGCCGCCAGCACCTTGTCCCGCGTCGCCTTGAGCGTGTTCACGCGCAGGTCGATCGGCGCGCGCTCGGCCATCGCCCGGCCTTCCGCAACCGCGCGATCGCCGAACGCCCGCGTGAACGATCCCACCAGCCATTCTGGAACATCCGCCGCCACGTGCACCGGGGCGTCGGCCGGGAACCCAGCCGCAAGGCGCGCACGCTCGTCGTCGGTGAGCGGTGCCGGCGCATGCGGGCTGCCGTCGCAGAAGCGACCCACATCCTCGGCGGAAAGACCAAGCGCCCTCGGCGCGGCTGCGACCGCAAGCAGCCGCGGGCCATCGCTTCCCATCTGCGCGCCGAGTGACAGGCGCCGTCTCAGAACGTCGTAGACCAGCGTGCCGATCGCGGCCCTGTCACCGGAGCCGGCGAAGCGATGGCGCTTGCCCCAGTCCTGAAGCGCGGTCGCGGCCGGCTGATGACGCTCGAAAACATCCTCGAGCACCTCGGCCGCGGCTTGGATGCGCCCAGCAGGTTTCACGCGCTCAACCCTAGCTTGGAAGCGATCGGCTCAGGCCCCGGTCGCGGAAAAAAACAGAATGCGGATCGCAAACAGCACCCACATCACGAACAGCACGACCGAACTCGCGGCGTAGCCGTAGAAGCGGTAGGGCTGCTTGTTCGGACCCGTATGGATGTAGGCGTGATAGAGGCGCGCGACCACGAACAGCCAAGCGAGGATCACGAACACGATGCTAACCTGGCTCGTGATCATCAGGAACGCGACCACGGCATAGAACAGGACCGGCGTCTCGAGCTGATTATGGAAGGCGTTCGAGATCTGCGCGGCGCGCGCCGGCCACTTCTGCTGCCGGAGCGACACGTCGCTGAACTGCACGTCCCCGCGCTTGTAAGCCCCCGCGCGCTCGATGCGCATCCAGCCCTGTAGGAAGAACGTCAACGCGACCTGCACGAATACGGGATAGAGAATGGCGGTCTGGTTCATGGGGCTGCTCTCCCTGACGCGGTTCTACCGGCCTTACGCGACGCCCGGATAGTTCGGGCTCTCGCGCGTGATCAGCACGCCGTGCGGATGGCTCTCGCGCATGCTGGCGGGCGAGATGCGCACGAACGTGGCCGTCTCGCGCAGGTCAGCGAGCGTCTTCGCGCCCGTATATCCCATGCCTGCCCGGAGGCCGCCAATGAGCTGGTTGAGCACGCCTTCGACCGGGCCCTTGTACGGAACCTGTCCCTCGATGCCCTCGGGAACCAGCTTCAGCGTGTCCTTGACCTCCTGCTGGAAATAGCGGTCCGCCGATCCGCGCGCCATGGCGCCGATCGAGCCCATGCCGCGATAAGCCTTGTAGGTGCGTCCCTGATAGAGATAAGTCTCGCCCGGCGCCTCGTCCGTGCCGGCGAGCAGCGACCCAATCATCACGCAATCGGCGCCCGCTGCCAGGGCCTTCACGATATCGCCCGAGTAGCGGATACCGCCGTCGGCGATCACGGGAACGTCGTGCTTGTGGGCCTCGGTGGCGCAATCCATGACCGCGGTGAGCTGCGGCACGCCCACGCCCGCCACGATGCGCGTCGTGCAGATGGACCCCGGTCCGATGCCGACCTTGACCGAATCGGCGCCGGCGTCGATCAGCGCCCGCGTCGCTTCCGCCGTGGCGACGTTGCCGACCACCACCTGCACCGAGTTCGAGATCTTCTTGATGCGCGTCACGGCGTCCAGCACGCTCCTCGAATGGCCGTGCGCCGTATCGACCACGATCAGGTCGCAGCCCGCTTCGAGCAGCTTCTCGGTCCGCTCCCACCCGTCGTTGCCGACCGTGGTCGCCGCCGCCACCCTAAGACGCCCTTCGGGATCCTTGCAGGCGTTGGGATGCTTTTGCGCCTTCTCGATGTCCTTGACCGTGATGAGGCCAACGCAGTGATAGCTGTCGTCGACGACCAGAAGCTTCTCGATACGGTTCTGATGCAGAAGGCGCGTGGCCTCGTCCCGGCTTACGTCACGCGTGACCGTGATCAGGCGATCCTTGGTCATCAGCTCGGCGACCGGAGTGTTGGGGTTGGTCGCAAAGCGCACGTCGCGGTTGGTGAGAATGCCGACCAGACGCCCCTTGGTCTCGCCCTTCTTGGGCGCCTCGACAACCGGAATGCCCGAGATCGAATGCTGGGACATGAGCTTCAGCGCTTCTTCGAGCGTGGCGTTCGGCTGAATAGTAACGGGATTGAGGACGATGCCGGATTCGTACTTCTTGACCGAGGCGGCGTGGCGGGCCTGCTCTTCGGGCTGCAAGTTGCGGTGCAGCACGCCGATTCCGCCTTCCTGTGCCACCGCAATGGCAAGGCGGCCCTCGGTCACCGTGTCCATCGCCGAGGACAGGATCGGGATGTTGAGCGAGATGGTGCGCGTGACCCGGCTCGCCACGCTGACTTGGCTGGGCAGGACCTCGGAGGCGGCCGGCACCAGGAGCACGTCATCAAATGTCAATGCTAGACCCAAATCGTTGTCGATTGGGCGTTTAGCCATGGCTCTCTCCTTGGGCGGATGTGACAAGGCCGGCCGCGAAACGGGCAGCCGGCGCGAATGTCGGACGCCCTATAGCACCCGAAGGGGAGGAGGGGAAGGGTCCCGGCCTGCGGCCGAGCAGACCTGTGAAATCGTCGAATCGAGCGCTTCCCGGTTCCAGCCCCGCCGATCCTCTCGCACATGCACATCAGTACCCCTGATGGGGTGCACTGAAAATTCAATTAGACCTCGGTCGTTTATCGCGTTAGGAAAGCCCGTTCTAAGGTGCTCTAGAGCATACGAAGGAGGAAACGAAAATGAAGATTTGGACGAAGCCCGCCGTGCGCGAGCAGGAAGTCGGCCTTGAGGTGACGAGCTACCTCCCGGCGGAGATCGACATCATCTAATTGGTGATGAAGATTGGCTCGTGCACTGGCGAGCCTAAAGGCACGGCGGTCGAGCAAGCGGCCGCCGTTGCTGTTTTCTGGGATGCCATCCACGGCGGTATCCCTCGACGTTCAATGGGATAGGCCGGCAACGCGCCCGCCGGCTTCAGAGGCGGCCCTTGAAGCCTGTCGCCAATACATAGAGCTCGGCACTGTCCGAGCGGCTTGCCGGCGGCTTCACATGGCGCACCGTACCGAAGCGCTGCTTCAGGAAATCCAAGAGATCGCGCTCCGTGCCGCCCTGGAATACCTTGCAGAGAAAGGCCCCGCCCGGCGCCAGCACGTCGCCCGCGAAATGCGCCGCAGCCTCCGCCAGCATCATGATTCTGAGGTGATCGGTCTTGGCGTGGCCCACCGTGGGCGCCGCCATATCCGACAGAACCACGTCCGCGGCCCCGCCCCGAAGCTTGCCCTTGAGCCAGTCCTCCGCTCCCTCCTCCATGAAGTCGAGCTTTGCCGACTCCACACCCGCCAGCGGCTCCATGTCGAGGAGGTCGATCGCAATCACCTGCCCGACTCCGCCGACGGATTGCACGCGCTCGGCCGCGATCTGGCTCCAGCCGCCGGGCGCCGCGCCGAGATCCACGACGCGCGCACCGGGCTTCAGGAAGCGATGCTTGTCGTCGATCTCGATCAGCTTGTAGGCCGCGCGCGAGCGGTATCCCGCGCGCTTCGATGCCGTCACATAGGGATCGTTAAGCTGCCGCTCGAGCCACCGCTGCGACGACCCAGTGCGGCTGCGGGCGGTCTTGAGGCGCACGTTGAGATCGCGCTGGCCGCCGGATGCGCCGAGCGCGCTCCCGGAGCCCTTGGCCTTGGACCCCCGTCCCGATTTCCCCTTCATCCGCATGGTATCTATCCAGACCGCTGGCGGCGTCGGCGACGCCCCACGCGATAGACGCCGTCCTCACTCATGAGCGTCGCCAGTATACCCTCCCGCAGACCACGGTCTGCAACGCGCAGCCGTTCCGCCGGCCACATCCTGAGAATCGCCTCCAGGATCGCGCATCCGGCGAGCACCAAGTCCGCGCGCTCGTGCCCGATGCAGGGCTGCGCCACCCGATCCTCGTAGGAGCAGGAGATGAGCTCGGCCGTGACCGACTGGATCTCCTTGAGCGCCAGCCAGCAACCGTCAACGCGAGCCCGGTCATATCGCTTGAGGCCGAGATGAATGCCGGCAACCGTCGTCACCGTGCCGGACGTGCCGAGCAGATGCAGGTTGTCGCCGTTGGCTCGCGTCCGATACCCGTGCAAGGCCTCGAACGACCTCACGAAACCGGACACGTACGTCACCATCTCCTCGAAGCTCTCGGGCGTCACGTGATGCCCGCCGAAGCGCTCGGCGAGCGTCACCACGCCGACCGGCAGCGACGTCCAGGCGCCGATCCGCGGCTTGATGTTGAGCCGTCGCCCGCCGTCCGCGTCCGCCCCGTCCCGCCCGCTCCTGGAGAGCTCCAACCAGATCAGCTCCGACGACCCGCCGCCGATGTCGAACACGAGCACGTACTCGGCACGATAGTCGATCAGCGATGCGCACCCCGAAACGGCGAGGTTCGCCTCCGTCTCCCGGTCGAGCACCTCGAGTTTGAGCCCAACCTCGCTCTCGACGCGCCGCAGGAAATCGCGTCCGTTGCTGGCGATACGGCACGCTTCTGTGGCCACGCAGCGCACGCGTGCCACATCGTGCCGCGCGAGCTTCGCCGCACAGACCTTGAGCGCGTCGATCGTGCGCCGCATGGCGGCGTCCGACAGGCGGCCAGTCTGCGATACCCCTTCGCCAAGCCGGATGATGCGCGAGAATGCGTCGACGACGCGGAATCCGCGCCGGGATGGCCGCGCAAGCAGCAAACGGCAGTTGTTGGTTCCAAGATCGAGAGCGCCGTAGATTCGGCCGCGATCGCCGTCGTCCCGGGCATGCCCTGATGAGGGTAGCCTCCCCGTGGGCGCCTTCGCCTCCCCGGCGCCAAGACCCGCTGTTCTCAGGTCACCCGCGGGAGGAGAGGCATGCCGCGGCTCATGAGAAGGAGCGCTCGCGCGCTCGTCATCCGTCAGTTCCCGCACGTCTTCGGTCCCCAGGGCCTGGGTCCGGGGAAGCGGCGTCGCGCGCCGGCTAACCCTCTCGTCAGGCCATTGTCTGGCTGCATCCAAAACCAATGTAGCACCTGACCGCGCGCCGTAAAGCAAAAGCACACAGATCGGTTTACACAGAGGAAAACTCGTCCGTGACATGGCGGCGAGGGTCGTGCCACATCGTGGCAAGGCCGCGTTCGAGTTCAACTGTCGGAGTCGCATTCAACGACAGGCAAACCGCGAATTCCATTCATCGACCTAACGGGCTCCAACCATCCTTGCGATCGTTCAACTGATGCCTTTGTCGCCGATTCTGCGTGCTTGTCTCGTCCTTCTTCTGGTGTGCCCCGGCTCTGGCCCCACGCGCGCCGGAGCGGATGTCTTCGCACCCCCTGCAATCAAGCGCCTCGTCGCGGCCTACCCCGAGGCAATCGAGGAGATCGACGAGGGCTGGCTGGTCTGGCGCGATGGCTCGCGCATGCAGATCGACGACGGAAAAGGAATCAAGTCGTTCCGAGCCTGGCTCGACGACCCGGACATCGAGGACATGCTGCGCCTTTCCTATCCGGCTGGAGCCGACGACGTCCCGCCGCCGCCCGAATACGATCCCGGCCGCGCCCGCAACGCGGCTTTCTTCGACAAGATGTACGGAGACTGCCGCAAGGGCGAGGTGAAGCCCAGGCTCACAACGGTCACTTGGCTGCCGCGCAAGACGCGCCAGCGGCTCGAGGTCACGACCGTCAACGGCGTGGCCGCGCGCCTAGCCGCCGTCTCGCAGGAGCTCGACCGGCTTCCACCAGAGTTCGACAAGTTTCTCTTGCCCGCGGGCGGCACCTACAATTGCCGCGTCATCGCCGGCACGAGCCGTGTCTCCGCGCACGGATACGGCATTGCCATCGACATCGCCGTGCGCCAGTCCGACTATTGGCGATGGGCACCCGATGCACTCTCTGGCAACATCGTCTACCGCAACCGCATCCCACTGGAGATCGTCCACATCTTCGAGCGTCATGGCTTCATCTGGGGCGGGCGCTGGCACCACTACGACACCATGCACTTCGAGTACCGCCCCGAGTTGCTGCCACCGATCGCCCCACTGGAACGGACGGCCCCCGGCCACAGTTTGGACAATGCGGCCCCCAACGGCGCACCTTTGAAGAAGTAGGGTCAATTCACGCCGCTCAACCGTTCTTGCGCGACGGGGAACGAGCTGTTATACGGCCCCACTCGGCGCGCCAGGGACCCGATCCGGGACCGTATGAGCCCGCCGCGATCCCGGCTTTGGGGGATCGTCTAATGGTAGGACTGCAGACTCTGACTCTGCCTGTCTAGGTTCGAATCCTAGTCCCCCAGCCACACACCCCATTGAAATCGCTACATTTCTGAGACCTCGGCTCGCGCCAGAATTGTCGCGTGATTTCTGCGGCTTGTCTCGCCGGTCATCATAGCCCGTGCCACCAGAGACACTGAAAGCGGCCTCTCGGTAAGAAATCTCGCGCCGGGTCTCAGGAGGCCACTTTCGAGACGGGGGATATGGATCGTTGCGCTCGGTTTCTGGGTCGTCAAACGACGAAACCCAGGTGCGTTCTCTGCTCAGTCCAATCGAGCGGCAGATCCTTGCCGAGCTTGAGGAGACGCGTTGGGCTCAAGTCGATGGGCTGCCGCCCCTCGAGGCAGTCGCGCACGATGTCGGGAGCAAGATATGAGAGGCGCACCAGCGCACTAACATGCCCTTTGCCCGTGCCAAGTCGCTGAGTCATGGACTCGATGCTGTCGTCCGAGCCTGCGAGAAGCGCGGTTCTGAACGAGAAGGCATCGCGTAACAAGCTGACAAGCCCGGCTTGAACCTCCGATCGGGCACCGGTCTCGACGACAATGCGCATACCTTTTCCCGCCCGACGCAGGGAAGCCGCAAACGAGAGAGCGAGGGAATTCACATCTTGCCAACCCGCAGACCGACTGGCCCCGAGCCTTTCCGCCAGCATGCCGCGGTCGATGCGAACAATAATCCGATCCTCTGCGACGGCGACCTGCTGGACGACGGCCTTGATGAACTCCCTCAGGTCCACAGGCGGATGGGTCAGCCAACTCTGCGCCAGCTCGGACGCTCTGCGCAGAACGAGGTTGAGCGACTGTGCATCGAATTCGAACGGCGCAATCGCGTCGCTTACCTCGCATCTGGATGACAGGAAGGCTCGGAGTTGATCCATCACCAACCCCTCGACCTCACCTGCCGGGATGCGCATGCCACCCTGCGCTGCAGGCCGGGTGCCCTCCAAGAGCGATGTCGAGATGTAGTAACGATACCGCTTGCCGCGCTTGTTGGCATGCGTCGGTGTCATGCGACACCCGTGAGCATCGACTATCAGGCCCGCAAACAGGCTCGGCGCCTCGGCCCCAACACCCAAAGATCGCTCCTGACGATTGGCCGTGAGCTTATCCTGCACGAGCTGCCAAAGATCACGATCGACGATAGCTTCATGCTGACCTGGATACACATTACCTTGATGGGCTATCTCTCCCCGGTAGATGCGGTTCTGGAGCAGCGTATAGAGCGCCCCTCTGGAGAATGGCTGGCCGCCCGAGAGCCGTCCGCCAGCACCTTCGCGGCGCTTGCTCATGATGCCATTGCGATCCAGCTCCGCGCGAAGTAAGGCGACCGATCCCAGCTCCGCATAGCGTCGGAAGATCAAGCGAACGGTGTCTGCCTCTGTCCCGCTGACGATCAGCTTCCGATCCTTGACGTCATACCCCAGCGGAACGTTACCGCCCATCCACATGCCCTTTGCCTTGGAAGCGGCAATCTTGTCCCGGATCCGTTCACCAGCAATCTCGCGCTCGAACTGTGCGAAGGAGAGCAGCATGTTGAGCGTAAGCCGCCCCATAGACGTCGTCGTATTGAACTGCTGGGTTACCGAGACGAAGGACGCGTTGTGTCCATCCAGGACATCGACGATCTTGGCAAAATCTGCCAATGACCGCGTCAGTCGATCGACCTTGTAGACGACCACGATCTGGACCTTGCCGGCCTTGATATCGTTGAGCAGCCGCTGAAGGGCGGGCCGCTCCATCGTACCGCCCGAGAGTCCCCCGTCATCGTACATGTCGGGCACAACCACCCAGCCGGCATGGCGCTGGCTGGTGACATAGGCTTCACAAGCCTCCCGTTGAGCATCGAGAGAGTTGAATTCCTGCTCGAGCCCCTCATCGGACGACTTTCGAGTGTAGATAGCACAATGAACAGTCGAGGAGGATCGATGGTCAGCTTTCCGCATCACCGATCTCCGATACTGCCGATCGCGATCTCAGACCAAAGAAGCGCGGCCCGGACCAGTGCGCACCCGTGATCTCTCGCGCGACCACGGAAAGCGATTGGTAACGCCGTCCCTTCCACTCCACGCCATCGGCATAGACCAGAACCGTGTGCGTCACACCGTGCCACTCGCGCACCAAACGCGTACCGGGCTTCAAGGTGATCGGCGGCGCAGGTTTGCGAGCATGACCATCTTGAGGAGCAGCACCACGTGGCTCCAGCTTTCGCATGAGAGATTTGGAGAGGCCGCCGAGCGCCCTCTCCTGAAACTTGTATATGATCCCCCGGATTAGAAGATCACGCGACAGACGCATCGGCGGCTGCATTCGGTGCAGCCGCCGCCACTCCATGCGCAACTCGAAGAGGGTTAGCGCACTGAGCCGCTCAATCTCCGCCGCGACATCGATCGCCGGTTTGGGCATATCAACGGCTGCGACGGGTCGCGATACGATAGCGGCGAGCCTCACCCGACTCCTTGGACGACGTCAGCGTGAAGCCGAGCTTCTTCTTCACCGTTCCGGCCAGAAAGCCGCGCACGCTGTGCTGCTGCCAGTCTGTCGCGTGCATGATCTCTTCGATGCTCGCCCCATCGGGTCGACTCAAGAGTGTGAGAACCTGCTCTTGCTTCGTGACCCGCGCCTGATTTTGCGGCGCCTCGAGCTCCGGTGATTTACCGGCCCCAATCCGAGGGCGGCGAAGGTTGGGGGCAGGTTTGGCTTTCGCCGCGACGTTCTTAGAACGCGAGGCTCGCGTCGACCTGGAAGAGGCTTCGATTGCGACAGTTGACATAACTAGAGACTCCGATGGCTGGCGGCGTCGGGATTGGCGCTCGCACCACCCAAAGCCCCGCAGATCGCGAGGCGAGCCCCTGATTGGGCGGCTTCATCGGCGTGTCAGCCACCCCTAAAGCAATGCGTCCTTTGCACCGGAAGTCCAGCCACCTTCGCCAGGAAAATGCGGAACAAGCGCCGTCTAGTTAACGACCTGCGTGCATAGCTTGACGAATTCTGCTTGGCCGAGAAAGCAGTCTCACTCCTCCCGCCGGCCGTACATGGGTGACGGCGGGGGTACCGAGACGGCTAATCCCTCGATAGCCGACATCAGGCTTTGTTCGAGATGACCGGAGCGTGGGGTGTATCGATCCGCCAGGCCTGCGGGCTCATGCAGATCGCGCCGAAGACGTACCGGTACCGATCGCGGCGCCCCGGACAGGGCGCGCTCGAAGCACGGATCAAGGAACTCTGCGCGACGCGGGTTCGCTGCGGCTACCGTCGCGTCCACGTGTTATTGCGTCGTGAGGGGTGGGCCATCAACGTGAAGCGTGTTCGTCGGATCTACAGCGGTTTGGGCCTGCAATTGCGGAACAAGACGCCGCGCCGGCGGGTGAAGGCGAAGCTGCGTGACGATCGTGCGCCGGCGACCGGCACGCACGACGTGTGGGCGATGGACTTCGTGCATGATCAGCTAGCGATGGGCGGCAAAGATCCGGATCCTGACGCTCCTTGACACCTACTCGCGCTACGCGCATTCGATCGATGCGCGTTCGCAATATCGCGCCGAGAATGTGGTCGCGACGCTGGAGGCTGTTTGCGGTAAGGTGGGCTATCCGAAGGTGATACGGGTGGACCAGGGCACAGAGTTCGTGTCGCGGGATCTCGACCTGTGGGCCTACGCCCACAACGTCATTCTGGACTTCTCGCGACCCGGCAAGCCGACGGACAACGCGTTCATCGAGGCGTTCAACGGTCGATTGCGAGCGGAGTGCCTCAACGCACACTGGTTCATGACTCTGGCCGATGCGAGGGAGAAGCTGGAGTGTTGGCGTAAAGACTACAACGAGGTGAGACCGCACGGAGCGATCGGAAACAAGGCCCCGATCGCGCTATTCAATCCCGCTGACGATACCAGTCCGTCAGTGGCGACGAAGGCCGAAACTCCGGCCTCGAATGAGGGCACGTTGGGGCTCAGATCAAAACTCACCCTATGAGCGAGTACCAATCGGGGGCAGGTCACGGCCGAGAGACGGTACGTGACAGCTTCAAGTCCGAGGGCGACCGATCACAAGCGCACCTCCGTCGGAGGCAGCGAAGCAGAGCAAGTCCTTGCTTTCTATTGCAGACGACGAACGAAAGGAAAGTCCTCGCCGCGCCCGCCAAATCGCGCTGATTGCACTCCGCCGATGGCGCCACGACGTAGGACTTCGGCACGCGCTTCAGGATCTTTGATGAGCTTCGGAACGAGATCCTGTACATGCGCGACAAGCTCGGCAATCGATACGACACCATCACTATTGGCATCGCCGCGATAAAGCGAATCGATGAGGGCGGAGGTGAAGACGCCGTGGCCCAGTTCGGTAAGCTCAAGTGCAGACTGTCCCAAACCTGCAGCTGTCAGCACTGGCCGCCCTGTCGCTTCGAGAAGCCGGCCGATGGCCGCGTCCGACGTGGGGGTGTCGAAGCGAGATCGGCTGTGGCCGGCTGTCAGCGCACCCGACTCGC
>NZ_JADZBI010000121.1 GCF_020852195.1 Hyphomicrobium sp.
GACTGGTCGATGTCGATCACCTTGTCGAGGTGCTCGAGGCCCTCGAGCTTGTCGAACGGCGCCGGATGCTCGCGCGCATTGTTGAGCTTGCGCGCCACCGCCTTGTAGACGGTGTCGATCAGGAACGTGGACTTGCCGCCGCCCGAGACGCCGGTGATGCAGGTGAGGAGCCCGAGCGGGATCTCGGCCGAGATGTTGTGCAGGTTGTTGCCGCGGGCGCCCGTGATCTTGAGCGTGCGGCCCTTCTCGGGTTTGCGGCGCTGCTTGGGCAGCGGGATCTGGCGCGCCCCCGAGAGGTATTGCCCGGTGAGGCTCTGCGGCGCCGCCATGATGTCATCGGGCGTGCCCTGGGCGATGATCTCGCCGCCGTGCACGCCGGCGCCGGGGCCGATGTCGACCACATGGTCGGCGGTCAGGATCGCGTCCTCGTCGTGCTCGACGACGATCACCGTGTTGCCGAGATCGCGCAGATGGCGCAGCGTCGCGAGCAGGCGGTCGTTGTCGCGCTGATGCAGGCCGATCGAGGGCTCGTCGAGCACGTAGAGCACGCCGGTGAGGCCGGAGCCAATCTGCGACGCGAGGCGGATGCGTTGGCTTTCGCCGCCCGACAGCGTGCCCGCGGCGCGCGACAGCGTCAGGTACTCGAGGCCGACGTCGTTGAGGAATACGAGACGCTCGCGGATCTCCTTCAGGATGCGCGTCGCGATCTCGGTCTGCTGCTTGGTGAAGGTCCTGGGGACCTCCGTGAACCACTGGTTGGCAGCCTTGATCGAGAGGTCGCACACCTCACCGATGTGCTTGCCGCCGATCTTCACCGCCAGCGCCTGGGGCTTCAGGCGATAGCCGCCACACGCTTCGCACGGGTGCGCGCCCTGATAGCGCGACAGCTCCTCGCGCACCCAGTCGCTGTCGGTCTCCCTCCAGCGCCGCTCGATGTTGCCGATCACGCCCTCGAAGGTCTTGGCCGTCTTGTAGCGGCGCACGCCGTCCTCGTAGACGAACGTCACCTCCTCCTCGCCGGTGCCATAGAGGATGGCGAGCTGAACGTGCTTGGGCAGCCGCTCCCACGGCGTCGTCATCGACACCTTGTAGTGCTTGGCCAGCGCTTCGAGCGTCTGCTCGTAGTAGGGCGACGTGTTGCCGGTGCGCGACCACGGATAGACCGCGCCATCCTTGAGCGAGAGCGACGGATCGGGCACGACGAGGTCCGGCTCGAACTGCAGCTCCGTGCCGAGGCCGTCGCACTCGGAGCAGGCGCCGGCCGGCGCGTTGAACGAGAACAGCCGCGGCTCGATCTCCTCGATGGTGAAGCCGGAGACCGGACACGCGAAGCGCGCCGAGAAGGTGACCCGCTCGTGCGTCTCGTTCTTGCTCTTGTTGGCACCCTCGGTGGTGGCTTTCGAGAGCGGCTTGTCGGCGAACTCTGCGATGGCGATGCCGTCCGCGAGGCCGAGCGCGGTCTCGAGGCTGTCGGCGAGGCGCTTGGCGATGTCGCTGCGCACGACGAGGCGGTCCACCACCACGTCGATGTCGTGCTTATACTTCTTGTCGAGCTTCGGCGCCTCCGGGATCTCGTAGAACGTGCCGTCGATCTTGACGCGCTGGAAGCCCTTCTTCTGAAGCTCGGCCAGCTCCTTGCGGAACTCGCCCTTGCGGCCGCGCGCGATGGGCGCGAGCAGGTAGAGCCGCGTGCCCTCGTCGAGCTCCAGCACGCGGTCCACCATCTGCGAGACGGTCTGGCTCTCGATCGGCAGCCCGGTGGTCGGCGAGTACGGCACGCCGACACGCGCGAACAGGAGGCGCAGGTAATCGTAGATCTCGGTGACGGTGCCGACCGTCGAGCGCGGGTTCTTCGACGTCGTCTTCTGCTCGATAGAGATGGCAGGCGACAGGCCGTCGATGTGATCGACGTCCGGCTTCTGCATCATCTCGAGGAACTGGCGCGCGTAGGCCGACAGGCTCTCGACATAGCGCCGCTGCCCCTCGGCATAGATGGTATCGAAGGCGAGCGAGCTCTTGCCCGACCCCGAAAGGCCGGTGAACACGACCAGCGCGTCGCGCGGGATCTCGAGATCGACGTTCTTGAGGTTGTGCTCGCGCGCCCCGCGGACGTGGATCGCCTTCATCAGCTCGGAGCCGCCGGCGCGGAGGGACGTTTTCTTAGGGGGTTTGCTCATGGCCGAGTTGTCTAGCCCGCTGGACGCGCGTCGGCAATGCAGCCCAACGGCGCGGGGAGAAATCTGAGAGTGAACGCCGTGATATAGGCGCCGGCAGGTGGCTTTTTCAGGCCGCCCCCGCGCCGGCCGCACCGCGAGCCGCCGCCCTAGTAGCGCCGGATCAGGCCCACCAGCCGGCCCTGGATATCCACCTGGTCAGGCCCGAAGATGCGGGTCTTGAACTCGGGGTTGGCGGCCTCCAGCGCGATGGTCGAGCCCTTCTTGCGCAGGCGCTTGAGCGTCGCCTCCTCCTGCTCCACCAGCGCCACCACGATGTCGCCGTTCTCGGCCGTATCGCAGCGGCGGATGATCACCGTATCGCCGTCGTGGATGCCGGCCTCGATCATGGAGTCGCCCTTGACCTCGAGCGCGAAGTGCTCGCCGTTGGTCAGGAGATCCGGCGGACAGGCGATGTCGTGGGTGTGGTTCTGGATGGCCGAGATCGGCACGCCGGCGGCGATGCGCCCCATCACCGGCACCGACACCGTGCGGCTGTCGAGCATGTGCGAGGGCGGCGGCGCGATGTTGCGCACTTTCGCGCCTTCGATGACGCTGGGCTGGAACCCGATGCGCCGCTGCGGCTCGGCGGTCGCGGCGACGGCCGCGGCGGTCGAGCTTTCGGGCAGCTTCAGGACCTCGATGGCGCGCGCCCGGTGCGGCAGGCGGCGGATGAACCCGCGCTCGACCAGCGCCGTGATCAGCCGGTGGATGCCGGACTTGCTCTTGAGATCGAGGGCATCCTTCATCTCGTCGAAGGAGGGCGGCACGCCGTCGGCCTGCATGCGCTCATGGATGAAGAGCAGCAGCTCTTTCTGCTTCGAAGTCAGCATTATGCCTCCCGTGCATGGCCCGTTACGCGAAGGCCAAGAGCAGTTTCAAAGACGCGGATCGCAGCGCCGAAGACGGACTACCGCAGCGCACGAACCTTCAGCAACCCGATGATGCTGCAACCAGGTGCTTGACGAGACTCACCTAAACAAATCGTGAATGTACCCTAATCGTTCTTGCAAGGTTCTGCAACCCTAACCATCATGCCGGCTAATCATGTGATTTTCGGAGCCCTCGCCTGCCCGTTCCGCCACCCGAATTTACCGGAACTCCGCATGGCCGTAGCGCGACGGCGGCGTTTGGGCTCCTAATGATCCGCAAACTGCACATATCGAGGGCGCAGCAGATGAAGACGGTTGCCGGTTGGCGGATCCAGGTCACGCCGCAGTACTGCTATGACGATCTCCGGGCATCCGTCTTCATGAACGTCGAGATTCCCGACGAGGCACGCGCCATTGCGTTCGTGCGCAACCGCCCCCAGGCGGTCCCCGGCGAGCGCATCTATGCGGTGCGTCCGCTGACCGCCGACGAGCTGCGCAAGCCGGCCGTCACGGGCCTCTGACCACGCGGGCACGCCTGCAGCCTGACCAGCTAAAGGCCGACGATCAGCGAGGGGTGGCGCGCTTTGCTTCCGCCAGCCGCTCCTCGAGAAGCGGCACGAGCGCCTCGACGGTCTCGCGCCGGAAGCCGTCGAACAGGCCATCCGTGCGGTCGCGGTTGAAGAAGATGCACGTCGTGCCCTCCATCACCGTGCTCAGAAGGTACAGGGCTTCCCGGAAGCGCCGCGAACTCTCCGCATGCGGCTCGACGCCGAGCGTGCGCATGCTCATGTCGACGGCGTCGTCATAGAGCCGCTTCAGACCCTCGGCGACGTGCGGCGTGCGCGAGGCCATCGCCCAGAGCTCGAGGAAGACGCGCGCATCGTCCACGACCGCGTCGTCGAGAAGCCAGGTCACCAGCGCGCGGATGGGACCACCCTCATGTCCCTCGAGCGACGCCACGAGCGTATCGAACCGAACGCGGTACTGCGCGAACAATGCCTCGATCATGGCTTCGATGAGCTTGTCGCGCGTGGGGTAGTGGTGGGTGACGTTGCCGTAGAACACGCCCGCGCGATCCGCCACCGCTTGCAGCGTGAAACCCGCGAACCCCTTCTCCGCGAATACCGCGATGGCAGCGTCGATGATCTTGGCGCGCGTCGCCACGCCCGAGCGATTGGACTTGCCGGCCGAATCGGAGGTTGGAGACATGCGGCCGTTATTTCACGGCGCCGCCGCTGCGAGCAAGCAGGTCGGACGCCGTTCGAGAGGCAGCTCTGGAGATTGGTAAAGATACCAATAACAAGTCGACGACGAGCGGCGCCAACAGCGGCAATTGCGTGATCCCGCACTAGGCGCGGCACGCCCCCCGCAGGTTGCCGCACGACACGGCCTTCAGTGCGCCAGCCGCTCGACCTGCACGGCCTCTCCCGCCTGCGCCGCCGCCGCGCCGGGCGCACGCCAGATCAGGCAATCGGCTGCCGCCAGCGCGCCGAGCAATGAGCTGTCCTGCGAGGACATCGGCGCGACGGTGAGCGCGCCGGCCGCATTCCGCCCAAGCGTCGCGCGCATGAGATGCAGCCGCGGCCCGTTGGCCTCGAGCGGCTGCGCAAGGATCGCGGTTTCGGTCGCCGGCGCCGCGCGCGGCTCGCCGAGCAGCGCCTTGACCAGCGGCACGAGAAACACGCGCGCCGTGATCAGCGCCGAGACGGGGTTGCCCGGCAGGCCGAGCACGCGCGTCGCGCCGAGCTGCCCGAACATCAGCGGCTTGCCGGGCCGGAGCGCGATCTTCCAGAACGCAAGCTCGAGCCCTTCCCGCTGCAGCGCCTCCGCGACGAGATCGTGGTCGCCGACAGAGGCGCCGCCGATGGTGACCAGGATATCGGCCGCTTTCGCCTCCGCAATGCGCTCGACCAGCACCTCCATGCGGTCCGGCGCGATGCCGAGCGGCGCGGCGATGCCGCCCGCGCGCGCGACGAGCGCGGCAATGCCGAGCGGGTTCGACGACACGATCTGGTCCGGCCCCGGCGGCGTGCCGGGCGGCACCAGCTCATCGCCCGTGGCAAGGATGGCGACCACCGGCCGGCGCGCCACCGGCACCTCGCCATGGCCCATGGCGGCGGCGAGCGTGACGGAATGCGCATCGAGCCGGCGCCCGCGCCCGAGCAGCACGTCGCCCTTCGTGAAATCGTTGCCAGCCAAGCGAATGTTGGCACCGGCCTTGGTGGCGTCGATGGCGATGATCGTGTCGCCGGTGCGCGAGACGTCCTCCTGGATCACGACCGTGCCGCAACCCGCCGGCCCCGGCGCGCCGGTGAAGATACGCACCGCCTCGCCCGGTGCGACCGTGCCCGAGAAGCCGCGTCCCGCGGCCGCTTCGCCGATCACCGTCCAGCGCGTGCCGACCGGCGCCGCCTCCGTGCCGTAGACCGCATAGCCGTCCATGGCGGACGCGTCGAACGGCGGCTGCGTGAGCTGCGCGGCAAGGTCCTGCGTCAGCACGCGCCCTGCGGCCTCCGCAAGCGGCACCGTCTCTTGCGCCGGCGGCGCGATGTCCGAGAGCACGCGGTCGAGCGCTGTTGCGACCGGAAGCAGCGCCATCGCTCACTCCTCCGACTTGCGGGGCTGCGCCGAGTAGAGGCCGGAGCGACCGCCCGATTTCTCGAGCAGCCGGATGCCGCTGATCTCCATCCCGCGGTCGGCGGCCTTGAGCATGTCGTACAGCGTGAGCGCGGCGACGGAGACTGCAGTCAGCGCCTCCATCTCGACGCCGGTCGGGCCGGTGACGCTGACCGTCGCACGGATATGCATCCCCGGCGGCGACTCGGAGGCCGTGAACTCGATACCCGCCTTCGTGAGCGCGAGGGGATGACAGAGCGGGATCAGGTCGCTCGTCCTCTTCGCCGCCATGATGCCGGCGATGCGCGCCGCCGCCATCACGTCACCCTTCTTGGTATCGCCCGACAGCACAAGCGTTAGCGTCTCGGCCTTCATGGCCAGGAAGCCCTCGGCGACCGCCGTGCGGGCCGAAGCCGATTTGGCGCCGACATCCACCATCTGCGCCCGGCCCTTGTCGTCGAGGTGCGTGAGCTTGCTCATGCGGCACCTCTGACACGGCTGCGCTGCCCGCCGATGGGTTGGTGGCCAGACATCCAACGTTGAAGCAGCGGATGCTTGCGTGGAGCCCGGCCTGCGGCGGGATGACGGGGAAA
>NZ_JADZBI010000122.1 GCF_020852195.1 Hyphomicrobium sp.
AGCGAGGAAAAGCTCGCCGTCAAGTCGGCGGAGGTTTCGTCGCGGGCCGGCGAGCAGACCGCCACGGCCGAGGCGCCGGCGGCGCGCGCAATCGAGACGTCGGCCACGCAGCCCGTGGCCGAGGAGGAAGGCTCTAAGCCCGGCGACGACGATGACGACGACGTGCGCAGGCCGCGCGCGGCCATCGACCGCGTCAAGCCGGCACCCGCCTGGACCCGGGCAAAATCCAGGAGCCCGGCCATCGCCAGCGCGAAGCGTCGGTATCCGAACTATGTCCTCGATATGGACGGGGTCTGGCCCTACAGCTCCTGGTCCCGGTAGCGTCATCCGGTCGGCGTCTGTCCGCTCCCAGCCCTTCGCGCAAGGTGCATGACCCGGCCCACTGCGGCCATTTCGACCCTCAGCCCCCCTGTTCCGCACGGAACAGCACCCCTCGGCGTTCTCGGCCATCTTCCCACATAACAGGTTGCAGGAGCCCTGGCCGCAAGGCTGGTCGGCTGCAGCCTTGTCGGACCTGTCCGCGCGCGTGCCGGACACCAGTCATGCTCAGCGAGAAAGAAAGGGGCGCCGTCATGTCTCCCAAAGCTTCACTGCTTTTCCTCGGGCTCATTGCCGGAACGGCCGGCCTGCCCGCGAGCTTCGCGGCCGCAAACACATTGGGTAGCGCGGGCGGCATCACCGGGCGCGTCCCGACGCAGGTCACGCAGGCTGCCGCCCAGAGCACGGCCGACAAAGCCGCGCTGGAGCAGAAGCGCAAAGCCGCGGCGCTGAAGAAGAAAAAGCAGCAGCAGGCCGCAGCGGCCGCGAAGGCCCAGGCCCTCAAGGCGCAGCAGCTCCAGGCCCAGCAGCAGAAGAAGAAGGAATGGTACGAGGACGACCGCGACCGCGGCCTCGACATTGCCGCCAAGTATGCGCCGAAGACCATCGCGCGCGTGCGCGAGAAGAACTACATCGCCAAGGGCGACACGGTCAGCACCGGCAACGGCAAGAAGGGCTGGCAGCACTACGTGGACAGGTACTACTCGCGCTGAGCCCGATCCCCGCGCAGCGCCGAGCGGAGGGGTCCTCGTGGCCTCTCCGCTCTCATGCGTTCAGCCCTTGATCAGCGCCAGCCACTCGTCCTCGGTCAGGACCTTGACGCCGAGCTTCTGCGCGTTGGTGAGCTTGGAGCCGGCGTCGGCGCCGGCGATCACGTAGTCCGTCTTGGCGGACACGGAGCCCGCCACCTTGGCGCCGAGCCGCTCGGCCTGCGCCTTCGCCTCGCTGCGGCCGACGCGCTCCAGCTTGCCCGTGAAGACCACCGTCTTGCCGGTGACGGGCGAGGACACGGTCGTGCGCTCGTAGGGTGAGACCGTGACATGGGCGAGGAGATCGTCCAGCGCCTCGATGTTGTGCGGCTCCGAGTAGAAGTCGACCAGCGCGTCGACGACGGTCTCGCCGATGCCCTCGATGTCGTCGACGTCGTTATAGGCAGCGCTGCCCTTGCCCTCTCGCGCGGCCGCCTCGGCCGCGCTGCGGAAGGCGTCCCAGGTGCGGAACGCCTTTGCGAGGTCCTTGGCCGTCGTCTCGCCGACGTAGCGGATGCCGAGCGCGAAGATGAAGCGGTCGAGGGAGATCGTGCGCCGCGCGTCGATGGCACGGAAGAGATTCTGCACCGACTTGGCCCCGAACCCCTTACGTTCGGCGAGCGGGGCGGTGCTCGCTTTGTCGCGCGCCTCGAGCGTAAAGATGTCCGCCGGCCGGCGGATCAGGCCCTCCTCGAAGAACAGCTCGATCTTCTCCTCGCCGAGGCCCTCGATGTCGAAGGCGAGGCGCGAGACGAAGTGCTTCAGGCGCTCCTTGGCCTGCGCCGGACAGATGAGCCCGCCCGTGCAGCGGCGTACCACGCCGCCCGCGCCGGGCGTCTCGTCCGCCTCGCGCACGGCGGGGCTGCCACACACGGGGCATTTTTTGGGAAACACGAACGGCTTCGTGCCTGCCGGCCGCTTCTCGACAAGCGCGCGGACGATCTGCGGGATGACGTCGCCGGCGCGCTGCACGACCACGGTGTCGCCGATGCGGATGTCCTTGCGCGCGATCTCGTCCTCGTTGTGCAGCGTGGCGTTGGAGACGACGACGCCACCGACGGTCACCGGCACGAGCTTGGCGACGGGGGTCAGCGCGCCGGTGCGGCCGACCTGGATCTCGATGTCGCGCAGCACGGTGACGGCCTGCTCGGCGGGGAACTTGTGGGCGATGGCCCAGCGCGGCGAGCGGGAAACGAAACCGAGGCGGTCCTGATAGTCGAGCCGGTTCACCTTGTAGACGACACCGTCGATGTCGTAGCCGAGGGAGGCGCGGCGCTCGGCGATCTCGCGATAGAAGGCCAGCATCTCATCGGCGCTCGCGCAGAGGCGCATCAATGGATTGACGGGCAGGCCCCAGCGGGCGAACGCCTCGACCACGCCCTGTTGCGTGTCGGCCGGCATGTCCGACATCTCGCCCCAGGCGTAGGCGAAGAAGCGCAGCGGACGCGCGGCCGTGATGGTGGGATCGAGCTGGCGCAAGGAACCAGCGGCGGCGTTGCGCGGGTTGGCGAACACCTTGCCGCCGCTCGCGGCCTGGGCCGCGTTGAGGGCCGCGAAGTCGGCGTGGCCCATGTAGATCTCGCCGCGGATCTCGGCGACGGGCGGAATCTTCGCGCCCTTGAGCTTGGCCGGAATCTCGCGGATCGTCTTCACGTTGGCGGTCACGTTCTCGCCTTCGGCGCCGTCGCCGCGCGTCGCCGCCTCGACGAAGTGCCCTTTCTCGTAGCGGATCGAGATCGAGAGGCCGTCGATCTTGGGCTCGGCGGTGACGGCGACCGGGTCGTCGGCCGTGAGCGACAGGAAGCGGCGGACGCGGGCCGCGAACTCGGCCACCTCCTCGTCGTCGAAGGCGTTGCCGAGGGACAGCATTGGCACGCGGTGGCGCACCTTGGCGAAGGTCTCGGAAGCCGGTGCGCCGACACGGTGGGAGGGGCTGTCCGCGCGCACGAGGTCCGGAAAGCGTGCCTCGACGGCGTCGTTGCGGCGGCGCAGCTCGTCGTACTCGGCGTCGGAGATCTCGGGTGCGTCGGACTGGTAGTAGAGCTGGTCGTGACGCGCAAGCTCGGCCGCGAGCCGAGCAAGCTCCGCGGCCGCCTCATCCGCGCTCAGCGCGTCGATAGGGGGGAGTGAACGCTTCTTCCTGGCCATCGCGGCTTCTTAGCCGAAAACCAGATTCGGCGCATCCCGCCCGGGAGCCCCAGAGCGCGACCAGTCTTGATTGGATCGATGATTTGCGCTTCGGACTGGCAGGGTCCTAAGCGATCATGACTTAGCCCGGGCCGCCGAGCGAGAACTTCGGCACCGCCTTCCAGGCCTTCGTGATCCAGGAGTCGTTGTTCTGAGCCGGCGCGAGGCCGTCGGACTTCAGAAGCGCATAGGCGTCGTGGTACCACTTCGATTGCGGGAAGTTGTGGCCGAGCACGGCCACGGCCGTCTGCGCCTCGGTGGTGACGCCGAGCGCCATGTAGCACTCGGTGAGGCGCATCAGCGCCTCCTCCACGTGGGCGGTGGTCTGGTAGTCCGACACCACCACCTTGAAGCGGTTGATGGCGGCGACGAAGTTCTTCTGCTTCACGTAGTAGCGGCCGACCTCCATCTCGGAAGCGGCGAGCGTGTCCTCGGCGATGCGGATGCGATTCTCGGCATCGCGGGCATACGTGCTGTCCGGATAGCGCGCCTTCAGGATTTTGAGCTGCTCGAGCGCCTTGCGCGTCGCGCCCTGGTCGCGGTTGGCGGTGCGGATGTCGTCGAAATACGACGAGGCTATGATGTGATGGGCGAGCGGCGCATCCTTGGTGCCGGGATGCATGACCGTATAGCGCTCGGCAGAGGCGATCGCTTCCGGAGTCTTGCCGGCCTTGTAGTAGGCATAGGCCGCGAGCACGATGGCGCGGCGCGCCTCCGGCGAATAGGGATGCGAGCGGTCCAGATCCTCGAACTTGCGCGCCGCGGCCTCGAAGCTGCCCTTGTTCATCAGGGCATCGGCGTCGGCGTACATCTTCTCGGGCGGATCAGCGTTGAGAATGCTATTGACATCGGTCGACGACGCGCAGCCGCCAAGTGCCATCATGGCACCGCCCAGGGCACACCACACGATGGCCGCGGCCCAATTTGGCGTCCTCAGCATCTTTATGCCGTACTCCCCAGTCCGACGTCCCACCCGCCGTCAAACGAACGGCCGCGATCCCGCTTTTCTGCGTTGACTAGCACACTTCAGAGCCCGCCTGAAGCCAACAACGCCCTGCCGCTCCTATGTTCCACGGTAGGATCACAATGTGGTTGATGTGAGGCCCGGCACGCATCCGCGACACTTCGGCCGCAGGCGAAGCGGCTTCATTTACAAGCAGTTGGCCGGTCCAATGCCGATGGAAGGCGCACTTGCCCGAGCCGTGCAGGACCGTAGCCTGAGGACACAGATCTGGTTCGGAAATCCGACGGGCGCTGCTACTCGGCGGCAACCGCAACGGCTGCACGGTCGAACGAGACGGGGCGAGCTTCGCGGACACGCGGAGCCTGGACGATGGTCCAAGCAGAGCTGTCCTCGAGCAGTTTCTGCAGCACGAGCGAGTTCAGGCGGTGGCCGCCCTTGACCGAACGGTAGGCGCCCAGAAGCGGATGGCCCGACAGGCTCAGATCGCCCACGGCATCCAGCATCTTATGACGGACGAACTCGAGCGGATCGCGCAGACCCTCGCGGTTCATGATGCGGTCGTCGCCGATGGCAACGGTATTGGTCAGGTTGGCGCCGAGCGCGAGGCCGGCCTTCCAGAGGCGCTCCACGTCGCTCATGAAGCCGAACGTGCGGGCGTTGGCGAGCTCGTTGCGGAACACACCGGGGCTCATCTCGAGCGCCAGGTGCTGCTTGCCGATGATCTGCGACGGGAAGTCGATCTCGACATCGAGATGGAACCCCGAGTGCGGCGCAAGCTCGCCCCAGCACTCGCCTTCCTCGACGCGGACGGTCTTGAGAACCTTGATGAAACGGCGCGGAGCCGGAAGCTCGCGGATGCCGACCGCATCGATCGCCTCGACGAACGGCGCAGCGCTGCCGTCCATGATCGGGACTTCCTTGCTGTCGATCTCGATGATGCAGTTGTCGATCTGGAGGCCGCGGAGGGCGGCGAGGAGATGCTCGACGGTGGAGACGGTAGTGCCTTCTTGGTTTCCGATGACCGTGCAGAGCGTGAGATTTTTGACGTTCGAGACCTTGGCGGGGATTTCTGCGGTGATGCGGCCGCGTTTTGTAACAACAAAACGGAGCCCAGTGTCGGCTGCTGCCGGATGCAGGCTGACCGAAACTGGCGCTCCGCTGTGCACCCCCGTGCCGTGAACCTGGGTCGCGTGAGCAATCGTCGTCTGTCGCGCGCCAATGAATCGATTAGACATGCTGCGCCGTCCCTCGATGCCTTCCTCGGCATTCCGCCCCCACGGACGGTCTTGCCACCCCCGGCCGATGTCCGCCTGCCGCTCACCCCTTCCCCGTTTTCTACCTGCCCGGCCTACTCTTAAGGTAGGCTCACGTTCGCCGAAGCGATGGCAGTGGGGCGTGCGGTTGTCCTGCGAACCGGTCGTTATTAAGAAACGATAGCCCCCGTCCCGCTGTGGGACAAATCACGCTTTCTTACGGTCTGTTACGTAGCCAGCACATGGGGTTACCTGCGGGAGGCGGACTGAAACCCGCGGCAGACCTATCGCCGTCTTTCCCGGAAAAATACTGGTATCTCAGCATCTTGTCCTTCATGCGTGTGCGGATCGACCGCTTGCGCATAGTTGGCGTAGCCCTCGGGCTCGCCGCCCGCTGCCTGAGCTGCCGAGATATTCTTCGCATACGGATCGTGCGAATCGGGTTGGCGTGTATCCGAATCACCCGCGCCGCGCACGCGGCCGGTTATGCGCTCGAACAGCCCGAGGCGCCGCCTCGGCTCGGCATGCTGCGGCGGATAATGCTCGGAGGGCGGGGCGTGGCGCGGAATATCTCCCCCGTACGCGCCCGGCGCCGGCCGATACCCGTGCGGGAGCGCCGGGGGGTATTCCCCTGCCTCGGGCAGGCGTCGCGATGCCTGGCGGCGGACCTCGGATGGGGGCTGCGGAGCGAACGCGCCCTGGTCGTGGGGAGGCCGATGGCCCTGCGGCAGCGGCGGCGGTGTCGCGCCCTGGAGCTGAGGCGGCCCCGCCTCGATCATGACGTTGCCCGGTCCCCGCCACGGGTCGCCGCCGCGCCCGCGGGCGCTGTCCGGCGCCACTTGCGCGGCGCGCGGGACCGGTACGCCCTGCGGCGGGCCGGGCGGCGCATGCTGGAGCGCCTCGGTGAGACGCTGCTGGAGATCGTGAGCCCCGCCACGATAGTCACGCGGGTCGGGAATGAAGCCACCACCGGTGGCCGGCGCGCGTGCGCCGTTGGCCTGCTGTGACCGGGCGTCGGCGGCCGCTGCGGCCTTCGTGCCGCGAACCCAGGTCTCCGCGGGTGCAGGGGGCGCGCGCTCGGCCTCGCCGGCGCGGCTCATGCCGGAGGCGACGATCGAGACCCGGATGCGCTCGCCGAGCTCGGGATCGTAGGTGGCGCCGACAATGATGTTCGCCTCGGGGTCGACCTCCATGCGCACGCGGCTCGCGGCCTCGTCCACCTCGTACAGGGTGAGGTCGGGACCGCCGGTGATCGACAGCAGGAGCCCCTTCGCGCCGCGCAGCGAGACGTCGTCGAGCAGCGGATTGGAGATCGCCTCCTCGGCGGCCACGGTGGCGCGGCGCTCGCCGGTCGCCTCGCCGGTGCCCATCATGGCGGTGCCCATGCCCGTCATGACCGTGCGAACGTCCGCGAAGTCGAGGTTGATGAGGCCTTCCTTGAGGATCAAATCGACGATGCAGGCCACGCCCGAGTACAGCACCTGATCGGCCATCACGAACGCCTCGGAGAAGGTGGTCTTCTCGCTCGCGATGCGGAACAGGTTCTGGTTCGGGATGACGATCAGCGTATCGACATAGTTGCGCAGCTCGGCGACGCCGGCCTCGGCGATGCGCATGCGCCGCGCGCCTTCGAACAGAAACGGCTTGGTCACCACGCCGACGGTCAGGATGCCGAGCTCGCGGGCCGCGCGCGCGATGACGGACGCTGCGCCGGTGCCGGTGCCGCCGCCCATGCCGGCGGCGATGAACACCATGTGCGAGCCTTTGATCTGCTCGCGAATATCCTCGATGGCTTCCTCGGCCGCCGCCTCGCCGATCTCGGGCCGCGAGCCTGCGCCGAGACCTTCGGTGAGCTCGGCGCCCAGCTGGATGCGGTGATCCGCGCTGGAGGCGGCTAGCGCCTGGGCATCGGTGTTGGCGACCATGAAGACGACGCCGGAGAGGCCGGTCGCGATCATGTTGTTTACGGCATTGCAGCCGGCGCCGCCGACGCCGATCACCGTGAGCTTCGGTCTCAGATCCGGATAGTGCGGCTGCTCACCTGTCGTGCTCAATTTCGCCCCCGTTCGACGCGAGGGAGATGCCTCCGCAGCGCGCGGCTCCCCGGCATTTCGCTACTCCACCGGACTCGCAACTCCACCGTCCCGGCACTCGCCGGGGCCCAGGCATCGGAGAAGCCCTTGTCGCCCCTCCGAGCCTTAGAATCCGTCGCGCAACCAGGAGCCGACACGCTTGAGGTAGCTCTCCGCCTCGGCGTCGCGGTTGCTGTAAATGCGCCGACCGGCGGCTCCCTGCGTCTCCGCAACGAGCAGTCCGACGACGGTCGAGAACGCGGAACTCGAGAACGCAGGCGGCAAGCCGGAGATGGCCTGCGGTCCTGCCACGCGCACCGGCCGCCCCAACTCCGCGGCCATGAAATCCGCCAGCCCCGTCAACTGGCTCGTGCCTCCGGTCAGCACAAGTGAGCGGCCGGCGTATGCCGTCACCTCGCACTCCTCCAAGCGCTGCCGGATGTGGTGACCGATGGCCGTCACACGTGGCCGGATCACCTCCGCAAGCTCGGCTTTCGTCATGTGATGCAGGATGCCGTCATCCTCGCCAGCGGACGGGTACGTGAAGGCATCGTGCTCATCGGACGGAGCGCAGATTACTGTGCCATAAAGCGCTTTGATTCGCTCGGCTTCCGCAAGAGGCGTATGCAACGCGCGGGCGATGTCGAAGGTGATCTGCGTGCCGCCCATCGGCGCCGCGCAGGCATAGAGGAAGCGATCCTCGGCGAACATGGCGAGGCTCGTGGTGCCGGCGCCGGTGTCCACGACCGTCACGCCCAGGCGGCGCTCGTCCTCGGTTGCAACAGCAAGGGCGCTCGCATACGGCGCCGGGACGTGACTCGCCGGCTCCAGGTAGCAGCGGCCGACGACCATCAGGAGGTTGCGCAGCGGCGCCTCGTCCGCCGTCACGGCGTGGAGGTCGAAGGCCAGCTCGCGGGCGGCCATGCCGCGCGGGTCGCGCGAGCCCGGTGTACCGTCGAGACGCAGCGCCACCTCGTTCATGTGCACGAGGGTGCGGCCGCCCTGCTCGACATAGGCCTGGCCTGCCGTCATCAGGCGGCGGATGTCGGCCTCCGTGACGAGGCCGCTCGCGACCTCGGCGCGGGCCGAGAAATTATGGGACTTGAGGCGGCCGCAGGAGACTGATACCGCGACCTCCGCCAGCTCGACGCCGGCCATGCGCTCGGCCTGTGCCACCGCCGCGCGGGCCGCTTCCTCGGCGCGGTCGAGATCGATCACCACGCCGCCCTTGACGCCTTCGGCGCGCTGGTGGCCGACGCCGATGACGCGTACGCCCGACGGCCCGACCTCGGCGATCAGGCAGGCGATCTTGCTGGTGCCGATGTCGAGCACACCCTTGATGTGCCTCGATCCGCTCGCCCGCCGCCTGCCCTTGTCGCGTGCCATCGCGCTTCCCCCTCTCAAGAGCCGGGATTCGCGGCGGAGGCGGACGCGGCGGTGTCCGCGGCCGGGCGAATGGCGACGCGGCCGGGACCGCGGAAGTCCAGCGTGGCGAGACCGGCGGCGAGATGCTTCGCAAGCTCGGCGTCGCGTGCCAGCTCCTCGAGCGCGCCGACCTCTCCGTCGGCCGGCAGTTCGAGGGTTGCGTTGTTGTCGAGCTTCAGCCGCCAGCGCCGCTCGGAGATGCGCTCGGCCTCGGCCAGGCGGCCCGCGACCTCGGGATAGCGCGCGATCGTCTCCATGAGGGACGCGGCTTCGGCCGCCGCGCCTTCGCCGGCAAAGCGCGGCAGATCGGGCAGCGTCTCGCCGTTGACGGCCGCCAGCACGCGGCCCGTCTTGTCGATCAGATAAAGGCGGTCGGCGCGCTGCCACAGCGCGTAGGGCTTGCGCTCCGTTACGCGGATGTCGAGGCGGCCGGGGTAGACGCGCGTCAGCTCGGCGGTATCGATCCAGGGCAGGCGCTCGATGCGTGCCTTGACGGCGGCAGTATCGAGCGCGGCGAAGGTGCGCACGTTGGCGAGGTCGAGCGTGTCGAAGACGTCGCGGTCGTAGCTGAAGCGGTGGCCCTTGAGCGTCACCTGGTCGATGCCGAAGCCCAGGAAACGCGCGATGCGCTCGGTATCGGGAGCATAGCCGGCCTGGCGAGCCGCTTCCTCGGCCGCACCGAGCGCAAGGCCAAGGACCAGCGCGGCGATGAGCAGGCGCGCGCGCCTCGTGCGTCTCTCTCCTGAAAGCAACTGCCGCGATTCCCTTCCCGCTTGTGGGGGCGGGACGGGGCGTGCGTGCCGGGATGTCGGGTCGTGAGCGGGAGTGTGCGGGATCGCGTCATGCGCCCCGCGTCGCGTGGTCCGGCTCTGGCCTACCTCGAACAACTCGCGTCCTCGACGATCCATCGCGCGAGCTCGCCGAACGACCAGCCCGCATATGCCGCCAGCTCCGGAACCAGCGAGGTCCCGGTCATGCCCGGCTGCGTGTTGACCTCAAGGCAAACCAGCTCACCGGTCCCCCCTGCCGTGTCGTCAAAGCGGAAGTCCGCGCGCGACACACCACGGCAGCCGAGCGACGCATGGGCCTTACCCGTGTATTTCCGGACCAACTGGTAAACATCCGGTAAAATTTCGGCCGGAAGCTCGTGCCGGGAGCCGCCGGGGGCGTACTTGGCCTCGAAGTCGTAGAAGGCGAGTCCCTTCTCGGGGACGATCTCGATCACCTCGGTCACGAAGTCGCCGATCACGGCGCAGGTGAGCTCGCGGCCGGGGATGAAGCGCTCGACCATCAGGACCTGGTCGGCCGGGCCGCCCTCGCGGATGAGCCTGGCCCAGTCGTTGGTGCCGGGGTGGACGATGACGACGCCGACACTCGAGCCTTCGTCGACGGGCTTCACGACGTAGGGCGGCGGCAGGGCGTGCGAGGCGGCGGCCTCCTCCCGTGTTACAAGCCGGGCCTCGGCCACGGGCACGCCGGCGTCGCGCATGACGGTCTTGGCGTGCTCCTTATGCATGGCGAGCGCGGAGGAGAGCACGCCCGAGTGCGTGTAGGGAATGCCCATGGTCTCCAGGATGCCCTGGATGCAGCCGTCTTCACCGAAGCGGCCGTGCAGCGCGTTGAAGCAGACGTCGGGGCGGATCTCGGCAAGGCGGGCGGCGACGTCGCGGCCGACGTCGAGGCGCGTCACGCGGTAGCCTTCGCCTTCAAGCGCGGCCGCGACCGCGGCGCCGGACTTCAGGCTGATCTCGCGCTCGGCGGAGAGCCCGCCCATCAGCACGGCGACATGCGCGAATGTGCGCGGCGGCGGTGCAGGAAGCTTGTCGGTCACGATCCCACGGTCTCCGCCAGCGCCTCGCCCACGGGGCGGCCTTCCCTGGGAAGCCCGAGGCGGATGATCTCCCATTCGAGCGTGATCCCCGCCTTCGCCTTGACACGTGCGCGCACGGTTTCGCCCAGGCGCTCGATGTCCTCGCCGGTGCCGCCCTGGTCGTTGATCAGGAAGTTGCAGTGCTTCTCCGAGACGTGCGCCCCGCCGACGCGGAAGCCGCGGCAGCCGGCCTCGTCGATCAGCTTCCAGGCGCTCGCACCGGGCGGGTTCTTAAAGGTGGAGCCGCCAGTGCGCTCCTTGATGGGCTGGTGCTGCTCGCGGTAGTCGGCAACCTCGTCCATGGCGCGCAGGATCTCTGCCGGATCGCCGGCGGTGCCCTCGTAGAGGGCCTCGGTGAAGATCCAGTCCACCGGCACGGCGCTGTGGCGATAGGTGAAGCCCATGTCGGCGAGCGACAGCACGTGGATGTTGCCCTCCGGATCGACGGCGCGGGCTTCCTTCAGCACGTCCTTGGTCTCGCTGCCGTGGGCGCCGGCGTTCATGCGCAGCGCGCCGCCGATGGAGCCGGGGATGCCGCGATAGAAGGCGAGGCCGGCGATACCGGCTTCCGCCGCGGCGCGGGCGACCTTGACGTCGGGTACGGCGGTGCCAGCGCGCAGGAGATGGCCCGGCTCGACCTTGATCTCGGCGAAGCCGCGGCCGAGGCGGATGACCACGCCCTGCACCCCGCCATCGCGCACGAGCAGGTTGGAGCCGAGGCCGATGGCGAAGGCGGGGAGGTCTTCCGGCTTGTGCTTCAGGAAATAGGCGAGGTCGGCCTCGTCGGCAGGGGTGAAGAGGATTTGCGCGGGCCCGCCGGCGCGGAACCATGTGATGTCGGCGAGCGAGACATTGGCGGCGAGACGGCCACGCAGTTCGGGCATGCGCTGGCGCAGATCGGAGGTGATGTCGGGGAAGGTCATGCGATCCCCCAACGGTCGCGCAAGGCCGCCCCCTCCCCCTCGTGGGACCTTCCGCAAAGCTCGCGAACGTAGCGCGCGTTGAGACTTTCGTGGGTCCCGGCCTTCGCCGGGATGACGTCAAGAGGAGGCGAGCCGGGTGCCTTGTACAGAACGTCATCCCGACGCAGGTCGGGATCCACGCCAGCATCCATGAAGTTCTGGTTGGCCGGATTCTCGTGCGACGGCGCAACACAAGATCGCCGGCCGTCGGGATTCTCCCCACCCCTAATCCCTCCCCACAGGGAAGAGGGGAACTCGGTTGCGCAAACTTCCGGGGTCACAGGGCGCTCCCGGCGCGGCGGGGCTCGGAGGCGGCCAGCCACTCGGGCAGCGCGTGCGCCCATTCAGTCGAGTTGCCGGCGCCGAGCACGATCACCATGTCGCCCGGCCTGCCGTGGCGCTGAACGAGGCCGACCAACTCGCGCGGGTCGTCGATGGTAGCGACGGCGGCATGGCCGGCGGCGCGGATGCCGTCGGCCAGCGTCAAAGGATCGATGCCGTCGATCGGCGCCTCGCCGGCGCTGTAGAGCGGCGTCACGACGACGCTGTCGGCGGCGCGGAAGCAGGCCGAGAACTCGTGGAAGAGGTCGCGCACGCGCGTGTAACGGTGCGGCTCGACGACGGCGATGACACGGCCGCGGGCGCCGGCGCGGGCGGCCTCGAGCACGGCCGCGATCTCGGCCGGATGGTGGCCGTAATCGTCGAAGATCTCGATGCCGTTCCATGTGCCGGTGAGCTGGAAGCGGCGCTTGACGCCCGAGAAGGCCGCAAGACCGGCGCGGATCACGTCGTCGGGGATGCCAGCCTCGGCCGCCACCGCGACGGCCGCGAGCGCGTTCAACGCGTTGTGGCGGCCGGGCATGGGCACAGTCCAGCCGCGAATAGCGCGAGCGCCGCCTTTCACGCGTGGGCCGAGGTCGGCGTCGATGGCGATGGCGCGGCCATCCGTGCGTACGCCGCGCAGCACGAGATCCGCTTCCTCGCTGGTGCCGTAGGTGAGCAGCGGGCGGCCGTCGCGGCGCAGCCCCAAGCGGCTCACCATCTCGCGCGCGACGGGGTGGTCGATACAGGTGACGGCGAGGCCGTAGAACGGAATGTTGCGGAAGAACGCCTCATACTCGCGGTGCATGACCTCCACCGAGCCGAAGTAGTCGAGGTGCTCGGGGTCGATGTTGGTGACGACGCCGATCTCGGTCGGAAGGCGGGTGAAGGTGCCGTCGCTCTCGTCGGCCTCGACGATCATCCACGGCCCCTTGCCGAGACGCGCGTTCGAGCCCCAGGCGTTGATGATGCCGCCGGTGATGACGGTGGGGTCAAGCGCTGCCGTCTCGAAGATGGTGCTGATGAGCGAGGTGGTGGTCGTCTTGCCGTGGGTGCCGGTCACGGAGACGGTGGCGTAGAGGCGCATCAGCTCGGCCAGCATCTCGGCGCGGCGGATGATGGGAAGGCCCTTGGCGCGAGCGGCCTCCAGCTCCGGATTGGTCGGCTTGACGGCGGTCGAGATGACGACCTGGCGCGCGCCGACGAGGTTCACCGCGTCGTGGCCCACGAACACGCGCACGCCCTTGGCGCGCAGACGGCGCACGTTGGCGCTCTCCTTCTGATCGCTGCCCTGGACGCTGTAGCCTTTGGCGAGGAGGATCTCGGCGATGGCGCTCATGCCGATGCCGCCAATGCCGATGATGTGGAACGGCCCGATTTCAGGCGGCAACTGCATGCTTGAACTTTCCTATCCCTGCCCGCCGGAGCGTAAGGCCCGCAGCCGGCAGCCGTCCGTGTGACGTATCGTCAGTGCATGACGCATCCCAGCTACGCCTCGTGCCGGCCGATCACGTCCTCGACCAGATCGGCAAGCAAGGACACCGCTCCCGCCTGGCCTTGCGCCTTGGCGCGGTCGGCTGCGGCAGCCAGCGTCTCGGGCTGCTCGAACAGCCGTCCGAGCTCCGTCGCCAGGCGCAGCGGCGAGAGATCCTTCTGCTCGATACACCAACTGCCCCCCGATTCGGCAAGGTTGGTCGCGTTCTCGAGCTGATCACTGTCGAGAGAATGCGGCAAAGGTACGAGGATGGACGGGCGGCCGATGACGGCCAGCTCGGCCACCGACGAGGCGCCGGCGCGGGCGATGACCAAGTGGCTGTCGGCGATAATCCTGGGCAAGTCTTTGAAAAAAGGAGCGATCTCCGCGTCGATCCCCGCCGCAGCGATCTCGGTGGTGACGTGCGCCTCGTCCTCCGCACGGGCCTGCTGGACGAGTTTCACGCGATGGCGAACGTCGGCCGGCAGAGTGGCGAGCGCGGGCGGCACCGTCTCGGAAAAGAAGCGTGCGCCCTGGCTGCCGCCGAACACCAGCAGCCTCAGCGGGCTGCCGGGCTCAAGCGGCGGATATGGGACCTTCGCCGCCTCGATCACCGCGTCGCGCACGGGATTGCCGGTGAAGCGCGCCTTCTCCGCGAGCGGGCCGTCGAGCTTCTTGGTCTTGCGGAACGAGGTGGCGACGGCGGCGGCGTGGCGGGCGAGCGCGCGGTTTGCGCGGCCGAGCACCGCGTTCTGCTCGTGGATGATCGCGGGGATGCCCAGCATGCGCGCGGCGACCAGCGGCGGGATGGTCGGATAGCCGCCGAAGCCGACCACGGCGGCAGGCTTCAGGTTGCGCAGGAGCTTGCGCGCCTTGCGGATGCCGCGCAGCAGCGTGAAGCTGGCGCTCGCGAGCGCGATCGGGTTCCTCTTGCTGCCGGGCGTCGCTGATGGAATGCGATAGACGCCGCGCGCAGGGAAGCCGGTGCCGTAGCGGTCGCCGCGCATGTCGGTCACGAGATCGACAGGATGGCCGCGCCGGCCTAGTTCCTCGGCAAGTGCGAAGGCCGGAAACAGGTGGCCGCCGGTGCCGCCGGCGGCAAGCAGGATCGAGGGCAGCTCGCGCGTCACGTTCGGGGCTCGTTGGTGGCGGTCTTGCGGGCGTCGAGGCTCGGAAGGCTCGGCATCAATGGGGGCTTTTTGAGGCGGTCCGCGTCCGGACGATGGCGGGTCAGAGCGAGCAGCATACCGAGCGTCAGCGAAATGGCCAGCATCGATGAGCCACCGGCCGAGAGGAACGGCAGCGTCATGCCCTTGGCCGGCAAGAGGCCGACGTTGACGCCCATGTTGATCAGCGCCTGGAAGCCGAACATCAGAGCGAGGCCAACGATGCCGAGGCGCGTCGGGGCGTCGGGCTCGCTCTCGGCGTGGCGCAGCGCGCGCAGGACGACGAAGGCGAACAGCGCCAGCAGCGCAAGGCAGGCCAGCGCGCCGTACTCCTCGGCGACGACGGCGAAGATGTAGTCGGTATGCGCATCGGGCAGCGAGGTCTTGATGGTGCCCTCGCCCGGACCACGACCCAGGAAGCCGCCTTCGACGAAGGACTGGATGGCGCGGGCGCCCTGGCTGTGGTCGCTCGCCTGGGAGCTGAAGAAGCGGTCGAAGCGGTAGGCCACGTGCGGGAAATAGAGGTACGCGGCATAGACGCCGGCCGCGCCAAGCAGGACCGCGAGTGCGGCGCTCTTCAGCATCACGCCCGAGACGAACAGCATGGCGATCCAGACCGTGGTCACGAGCAGCGTCTGGCCAACGTCCGGCTGGATGACGAGGAGGCCCGCGAAGACGGCGAACAGGAGGAACGCCAGCGGCAGCGCGGGCATGTCGGGGCGGCGACGCGATTCCGCGAGCAGCCAAGCGGAGACGACGACGAAGGCCGGTTTGGCGAACTCCGAAGGCTGGATGGAGTGGCCCTCGATGGTGAGCCAGCGGCGAGCGCCGTTGATCTCCTCGCCGAGGAAGTAGACCGCGACCAGGCCGCCCATGGCCCCGGCGAGCACGAGGAGGGACAGGCGGCGCACGGAGGCGGGCTCAAGGAGCGAGACCGCGAGCATGATGACGATGCCGACCGCGGAGAAGAGCACGTGGCGCTCGACGAAGTAGTAGGCCGGCAGCCCCTTCTTCAACGCGACGGCGGGGCTCGCCGCCAAAGAGAGCACGATGCCGGCCGCGACCACGATCAGGATGGCGGAGAGCAGCACGTGGTCCACCGTGAACCACCATTCGGCGAGCCGGCTCCTGTCGGCGCGCGAGAACCTCATGTGCCGGCCCGCTCGGCGGCGAGATCGGCCACGAAGCGCTTGAAGGCGTCGCCGCGGATCTCGAAGTTTCGGAACTGGTCGTAGGAGGCGCACGCCGGCGAGAGCAGCACGACGCTGTTCTCCTGGTTCGCCGCGAGCGCATCGTCGGCGGCGCGCCGGACGGCGAAGTCGAGGGTGCCGCAGCGCTCGAAGGGAACCGCGTTGCCGAGAGTTGCTGCGAACTCCTCCGTCGCCTCGCCGATGAGGTACGCCTTGGCGATGCGCGGGAAGTAGGGCTCGAGCGTCGTGATGCCGCCGGCTTTCGGCTTGCCGCCGAGGATCCAGTAGATGTTGCCGGCGAAGGAGGCGAGGGCCTTCTCGGTACTATCGGCGTTGGTGGCCTTGCTGTCGTTGATGAACTCGACGGGGCCCCATCGCTTCACGAGCTCCAGCCGGTGCGGGAGGCCGGGGAAGCTGGCGAGCCCGCCCGCAAGGCCGACGCGATGGGCGGAGGCGAGCGGGAGCGCCTCCACGACGGCCACGGCGGCGGCCGCGTTCTGCCAGTTGTGGCGGCCGCGCAGCGTGGCGATGCCACCCAGGTCGATGGGCGTCGCTTGCTCGTGGTGGTGCGATCTCTCGTGCAACGTTCCGTCGAGGGAGTAGACGCCGTCGGCGACCGGCTCGCGCACGGAGATGCGGCGCACCTTGGGGCCGCCGCTCCGCTTCTCCAGTGCGCGCGCGATGTCCGCGCACCAGTCGTCGTCGATGCCGATAACGACGGTCTCCTGGGCGCCCTCCACGAGGCGGCGCTTCACCTCGGCATAGTGCGCGACCGTGCCGTGGCGATCGATATGGTCCGGCGTGATGTTGAGCAGCACCGCGACGGTCGGATCGGCAGTCGGCGCGAGATCGATCTGGAAGCTCGACAGCTCGAGCACATGGATGCGATTCTCGGCGGGCGGCTCGAGCGTCAGCACCGCGCGGCCGATATTGCCGCCCATCTGCACGTCGTTGCCGAGCTCGCTCAGAAGGTGTGCGACAAGCGCCGTCGTCGTCGACTTGCCGTTGGTGCCGGTGATGGCGACGACGGGCGCCTTGGGACTCGTGGCGCGGCGCTCGCGGAAGAACAGCTCGACGTCGCCGATGACCTCGACGCCGGCGACTTTCGCCTTCGCGACGGTCCAATGCGGCTCGGGATGCGTCAGCGGGACGCCAGGCGCGAGCACGAGGGCTGCGAACTCCGACCAGTCGGCGACTGCGAGATCAACCAGCGGCGCGCCTGCGTCGGCGGCGGCCTTGCGGCCTGCCTCGCTGTCGTCCCAGGCGGCGACGCGTGCGCCGCCCGCTCCGAGCGCGCGAACGGTGGCGAGCCCCGAGGCACCGAGCCCGAAGACCGCGACGGTCTTGTCCTTGAAGGTCGTGACGCGAATCATGGGCTCTAGGCTAGCTCAGATCAGCGGAGCTTCAGAGTGGCGAGGCCGATCAGGGCCAGGATGACCGCAATGATCCAGAAGCGCACCACGACCGTGCTCTCATGCCAGCCCTTCTGCTCGTAGTGGTGGTGCAGCGGCGCCATGCGGAAGACACGCTTTCCCGTGAGCTTGAAGGAGGCCACCTGGATGATCACCGACAGCGTCTCCAGAACGAACAGGCCGCCGACGATGGCGAGCACGACCTCATGCTTGGTGGCGACGGCGATGGCGCCGAGCGCGCCACCGAGCGCCAGCGAGCCGGTGTCGCCCATGAAGATCATGGCGGGCGGCGCGTTGAACCACAAGAAGCCCAAGCCAGCACCGATCCGCGCGCCGCAGATCACAGCCAGCTCGCCGGTGCCGGCGACGTGGTGGATCTGCAGGTAGCCCGCGAACGTCACGTTGCCGATCAAATAGGAGATGAGACCGACGGTGGCGGCCGCGATCATCACCGGCACGATGGCGAGGCCGTCGAGGCCGTCGGTCAGGTTGACCGCGTTGCCGGCGCCGACGATGACGAACATGCCGACGATGACGAACATGGCGCCGAGGTCTATCAGGGCCGTCTTGAAGAACGGCAGCGCGAGCTTGCCGGCGAGATCGGGCGTCGAGAGGTCCATGATGACGTAGACGGCGAGCGCCGCGATCACCATCTCCAGGCCGAGCCGCGCCCAGCCGCCGAAGCCGCTCGACTGCTGCTTCGTGACCTTGAGATAGTCGTCGTAGAAGCCGATGCCGCCGTAGGCGAGCGTGACCAAGAGCACGACCCATACGTAGACGTTGGACAGATCCGCCCAGAGCAGGGTCGCGACGGTGACGCTGGCAAGGATCATGAGGCCGCCCATGGTGGGCGTACCCTTCTTGGCGAAGTGCGACTGAGGGCCGTCCTCGCGGATCGGCTGGCCTTTGCCCTGCTTGAGGCGCAGGAGATCGATGATACCGGGGCCAAACAGCAGAACGAAGAGGAGGGCGGTGAAGATGGCGCCGCCGGTGCGGAAGGTGATGTAGCGGAAGACGTTCAGGATGCCGATCTGGTCGCTGAACGCCACGAGCTCGTACAGCATATCTCCCCTTCCCCTCGGCCTTCCGAGGCCCCCCGGTTACGCGTTACTCAACTTCCTGCGCAGGGCATCGGCAAGCGGTCCCATGCGGCTGCCGTTCGATCCTTTGACCATGATCGCATCCCCCGGCCTGATCGCTGCGAACAGCGGCTCGGCGAGCGCGTCGGAGGACGGCGCCCATGCGCCCTGCCGCTCCGGCGCCAGCGCCGCGAAAAGATGCGCCATATTCGGCCCAGAGGCAAAAACCAGATCCGTGCCCGCACCGTCAACAGCTTCCTTGAGTGCGACGTGGTGGGTCTTCTCCTGGGCACCAAGCTCCAGCATGTCGCCGAGCACGGCGATGCGGCGTCCAAAAGCGTCTCTCGGCACGGTGCCGAGCACGGCGAGCGCGGCACGCATGGAGGCCGGATTAGCGTTGTAGCTCTCGTCGATCAGGAGAACGCGGCCGCCCTCGAACGCAAACTCCATGCGCGAGCCGCGTCCTGGCGGCGGCGGCAGCGTGGCGAGGGCCTGCAGCGCCTCCTCGACGTCGGCGCCTGCGGCTTCGAGGGCAGCGGCGACGGCGAGCGCGTTGCGCGCGATGTGGATGCCCGGCACGGCGACCCGGAAGTGGATCTCTCGGCCGCCGATGTCCACCTCGATGGCCGTGCCCTCGGACGACAGCTCCAGCACCTTGGGGCGCACGTCGGCGCGGGCGTCCTGGCCGAAGGAGACGATGCGGGCGCCGGCCGCCTCGGCGTGGCTCCTCAGGAGCTCGAAGTGCGTGTTGTCGCGGTTGATGATCGCCGTGCCGCCCGGCTCGAGGCCGGAGAAGATCTCCGCCTTCGCCTCGGCAATGGCCTCGACGCTCGGAAACTGCGCGAGGTGGACGGGCTCAACGGTGGTGACGATGGCGATGTGCGGGCGAACCATCTTGACCAGCGGCGTGATCTCGCCGGCGTGGTTCATGCCGATCTCGAACACGCCAAAGCGCGCCGCGGCCGGCATGCGCGCCAGCGTCAGCGGCACGCCCCAGTGGTTGTTGAACGACTTGTCCGCGGCGTGCGTGGGGCCGATGCGCGAGAGGGCCGCGCGCAACATGTCCTTGGTGCCGGTCTTGCCAGCGCTGCCGGTGACGGCGATGACGCGCGCATCGGCGGAGAGGCGCGCACGGGCGGCACGGCCGATGGCCTCAAGATCGTGTAACGTATCCGCCACGCGGATCAGCGGCCCGTCCTTTGGCCCTGCCTCGTAGCCCTCCGACACGAGTGCCGCGGCGGCGCCGGCCTCGAACGCCTGGCTCACGAACGCGTGCCCATCGCGCTGATCCCTCAGCGCCACGAACAGGTCGCCCGGTACAAGCGTGCGCGTGTCGATGGAGAGGCCGGTCACGGGGGCGCCGTTTGCACGCTCGGCGCGGCCCGCGGCCGCGAGAACAAGGCCGTCAAAAGTCCACAGGGGGGCATTGGCCATCAATGGTGTCCCGTGCGCGTCCCGCGAGACGCCCTCTTGTTGTTTATGCTCAGGGGGTTAGCAACGCTTGACGCAGACAGTCGTGATCCGAGAACGGCAACACCCTCTGGCCTACGATCTGGCCCGTTTCGTGGCCTTTGCCGGCGACGAGCACGACGTCGCCGGGCTGCATCAAGCGGACGGCGGTGCGGATCGCCTCGCCACGGTCGCCGATCTCGGTGGCGCCGGGCGCGGCGGCCAGGATCTCGGCGCGAATGGCGGCCGGATCCTCTGTGCGCGGATTGTCGTCGGTGACGATGACGAGATCGGCGCGGGCGGCGGCGATGGCGCCCATGATCGGGCGCTTGCCACGGTCGCGGTCGCCGCCGCAGCCGAAGACGCAGACGAGCTTGCCGGTCGCGAACGGGCGCACGCCGTCGAGAGCAGCCTCGAGTGCCTCCGGCTTGTGCGCATAGTCGACGACGGCGAGCGCGCCGTTGCGCTCGCCAACGATGTCGAGGCGACCCTTGACGCCGCTGACGCTTGCGAGCGCGGGGATGACGACGGCGGGATCTTCGCCGACGGCGAGCGCGAGGCCGACAGCGACGAGCGCGTTGGCGACCTGGTAAGTGCCGATCAGCGGCAGGCGCACCTCATAGGTGCGACCGGCGTGGACGATGGTCATGAGTTGAGCAAAGCCATCGCGGGCGAGGCCCGCGAGGCGCACCGTCTCGCCGGCCGTGCCGACGCTGATGACCGGCAGCCCGCGCTTCCTCGCGACGCTCACCACGTCTCCGGCGCGCGGGGCATCGACGTTGACGACGGCTGGCGCCCCGTCCGGAAGCAGCTCCTCGAAAAGGCGCAGCTTGGCGGCGAGGTAGGCGTCGGTCGTGGGATGATAGTCGAGGTGGTCGCGGCCGAGGTTGGTGAAAGCGGCGGCGGCGATGCGCACGCCATCGAGGCGGTACTGATCGAGGCCGTGCGACGAGGCCTCGAAGGCGAGGTGTGTGATACCCTCGGCCGCGAGCGCGGCCAGCGTCTCGTGCAGCGTCACCGGATCGGGCGTGGTCAGCGAGCCGTAGACGGCGCCGTCGGGCTTCACCACGCCGATGGTGCCGAGGGACGCCGCGCGATGGCCGGCGGCAGCGAAAAGCTGGCGCGTGAACTCGGCAACCGAGGTCTTGCCGCTGGTGCCCGTCACCGCGACGGTGGTCTCCGGCTGGGCGCCATAGAAGCGCGCGGCCATCAGCGCAAGGGCGCGGCGCGGCTCCGCGGCGCGGAGCACGGGGACGGCGAGGCCATCGGGGACGGCGGTGGCCTCCGCGGCGAGCACGGCTGCAGCGCCCTTGGCCACGGCATCGGCGATGAACCGCGCGCCGTCCGCCTTGGTGCCGGCGAGGGCGACGAACCGCGCGCCCGGCGCGACCGTGCGGCTATCGGCGGTGATGCCGGCGATGTCGATGCTTTCGGCGCCTGCAGGTGCGGCGGCGATGCCGATATCCGTGATGAGCGAGGAAAGGTGCATGGAGTCTCGACCGAACGTGAAACCGTGCAGTGAGGGGGCGCTCTTGGTCTAGGGGGCGGCGAGGGCGGCGTCAAACGCGACGCAGGTGATTGTCGAACTCGGCACCGGAGAACGTCGCCGTCCTGGCGCCCGCCTTGTCCTCGACGCGCACGACGCCCTGGCCGGTGCTCATGGCGAATTCCGAGGCGCCGGCGCCGAGCGTGATGCCGGAGCTGTCCTTGATGGCCGTCTCGCGCACGATCTTTCCGCTCTCGGTGTCGGCGTAGATGACGCGTCCGGCGAGAGGCGCCGAGGCCGCGAGCAGGCGTCCGTCCGCGCTGACGGCGACGGCTCCGATGTAGCCCTTCAAGGCCACGCCCAGGGAATCGGCTGATTCTAGGATGGCGATGGGCCTATCGCGCCCCACGCGGCCGATAAGAGCAGGCGTGTCCTCGAGAGCGCCCTGCCACTGGGCGCCGAACCAGATGTCGCCCGTCGGCGTCTCGGCGAGATGGCGCACGGACAGCAGGTTGATCGCGGCAGGCAGGCCGTGCCGGGCCCTGAGGGCGCCGGTCGCGACATCGATGAAAGCGACGTTCGGCTCCATGATGGCGATGCCGATGCTCTCGCGCCCGGTTTGCGGATCGTTGCCGAAGCCGCCATTGGCCACGGCGAGCGTGCGGCCGTCCGACAGCAGGATCGCCTCGTGCGGGCCGATGCCGTAGGAGGGGAACTCGCCGACGCGGCGCCAGCCCCCCGTTGCATCGTAGACGCCGATCATGCCGTCGCCGGTGTCGGCGTTATGCTCGGTGGCGTAGAGAAGGCGTCCGTCGCTCGCGAACACGCCGTGGCCGTAGAAGTGCCGGTCGGGCGGCGGAGCGAAGACGTCCGGCGCGCGGCGGCCGTCGACGTCGAAGGCGAGCGCGAAGAAGCCCGGCCGGCGGGCAAAGATGACGGCGCGGCGACGGGCGTGGTCGATGGCGATGTCGTGTCCGCGCGCCGACATCGGGATCTCGCGTAGGATGCGGCCGTCCTCGGCGACGACGAGGACGGCATAGCTGCCGTCGGCCAGGCGGGCACCGGAAGCATAGAGAGTGGAGGCTGGCTCACCGAGCGTCTCGGCGGCGAGCGCCTCGTGGGCGGCGGCCAGCGTCACCAGTGAACCAATCAGGAAACGGCGGCGGTCAATCGCCATCGAGCTCGTTGAACCCCATCACGATGTCGGCGTTGGGCGCCAACTCCTTGACGATGATATTGCGGATGCCGCCGAGATCGAACCGCATTTTGCGCAGCGCGTGCAGGTGCGCCTCGGAGCCGCGTTCGGTCTTTCGCAGCGTGTCGAGACGTGCACCGTCGGCGAGCAGGCTCTTCCAGGCGGTCGGCAGGAAATTCGTCATCCACGGCTTGTCGGCGGGGACGTAGGCGTCGAAGCCGATCGCCTCGTACAGCTCCTTCAGCGCGACGAGGGAGGCTTCGAGATAATCGCCGGTGAGGCCGGACGGCTCGAAGGCGAGGCGTGCGCGCCGCGGCGGCTTGGCCGTGACGGCCGTCAGCTCCGGCACGACGAAGCGGTCCCGGCAGAGCTCGAGCCCGGTGGCGAGCGCCTTCGCCACCTCGCGCACGGTTTCGGTCGCATCCTTGTAGAGCGCGTTGTCGGAGCCAGCCGTCAGCATCTTGCGGCGGAAGCCGTCGTCACCCGTCCATCCTGCATGGATCTCGCCCGCGACGGCATGAATGTTGGCGGCGATGGCGGCGGCCAGCGCGCAACGATATTTGGCGGCCTCGTCCGTGCCAGCGCCGAGCGGATTCTTCTCGTCGAAGAGCAGGATCTCAAGTGCGGTTAGCCCCTGCACGGCGACGCTCTGGGAGGCAAGCGCGCCGGGCGCCAGCAATTCGGGCTTTTTCGCCGCGAGGAGGCCGTTCAACTGGCGGGACGCGAACCCGCGCGGGTCCGGCCAGAAGAAGATGCGCTCGAGGCGATGGGCGCGCATCGCAGGGCCAAAGCGGATGAAGTCGAGCCCGCCCCAGGCGCGGACGGTGTCGCCGAAGGCCGCGGCTGCGGCCTTGCGTGAGGTTTCGTCTCCGCCGGCCTTGCAGACGGCATCGACGGATGTCGCAAGCCCGCCCGATGCCTTGGTCAACGCCTCGAGGCGCGGCACGAGAAACTGATCGATGGTGTCGAGCACCATCGTTGCGTGTGACTTGCGGATGGGAAGAGCCTGAGCCGGCCCGGCGGCGAACCCCGCGACCACCAGCCCCGCGGCGACCGCCCGGAGCGATTTCGGAAGCCGGCCAGGGATCACGCGGGTCCTCCTCGGGGGCAAGAGCGCACCCGATGTTTATGCGGAGCGGGTCGAAGTGAAAAGAGGCCGGTCTGCTGCGGGACGGTGCGGCGCCTTAAAGCGCGATCAGCTTTGATTGAATCGAGATCGCGCTCCAGCCTTTTGATGAGATCAATTATTCAGGCTTCGGACTGATAGGGTCCCAAGCGATCATGGTCTAGTCGCAGGTCTCGACTTCGGCGTCGGGCGCCTGTGCCACCTGCTTGCGGCGCTGCTGCTGCATGTGCAGCAGGCGCTCGCGCGTCGAGAAGCTGCGGTAGGGGCAGACGAGGCCGCGCGCCTCGAGGTCCTCGAGCTTGGCGTAGATGATGTCAACCGCGAGCGGGGCGCAGCCGCAGCACTGCATGCGCTTCTGCATGTAGCGGTAGACGACGCCCGGCGTCGGGATCGGCGCCTCCGGCTCGTTCAGGATGTCCAACAGGGCGAGCTCGATGTCGAAATCGGAGACTTGCTGGCAGGAACAGACGATCATGAGGGACTGTTTCCTACCTTACTGTCTCAGCGCGGCATCGTGCGATGCCGCCGCATAGGCTGCCGCATTGACGATCAGCCCCGGCGAGAGCACCTGGTCGAGCCCGCGCATGGTGACCGCGAAGCTCTCCGCGTGATGGACGACCTCATCGATCAGCGAGCTCTCGATCAGCGCGAACGCGCAGGCGCGCATGGCGGGGCAGGTGTTGTGCTGGCAGGCGGCGATCATGGAGAGCGCTAGGCTCTCGTCGCGGCAGAAGCCGTCGCCATCGCCGCTTTTGACCTCGATCTCGCGGCGTGCCGCGGCGCTCACGGCGCGCACCCAAGCCGACAGCTCGGACACGGCCGTGCGGGCGGCATTGGGACCGAGCGCGTCGGAATAGATGCGCCACGCATCCTCCCAGCGGTCGATGTCGCCCGACTTGTAGCCGGCCACCCAATAGCGGAAGCCGAGACCGATCAGGCGCTCGGCGCGGCGCGTGCCCGGGAGCGCGATGTCGACCGGCGCATCGACCCGGCGCCGCGCCACGATCGGACGGCGCGCCGTGAGGCTAGATCTGCGCATGGCAAACCTCCCGCGAACGGGCCTCTGCGGCAACTTCGGAGGAAAAACATGCGGGCGCACGACAGGCGTGCGACACCCTTGGCGGGCGCAATTCAAGAGCCATCGAGTGGGCCTTCCTATTGTCGGGGTTCAAGGCCCCGAAAAGGATATGTCATAGCCGACTGCACGCATGCAGCCTTGCTCGTAAGCAACCTCTTTCAGACTATAGAGTCAAGTGTGCCAGTGACACATTAGGCCACTGGAATCATTCAAATCTTTGTTTTGAAGAGTTCCAAAGTAAAGAAGCCGAGATCAGCCGTGGCCTGCCTGCTGACGGCGCGCGCCGCTGCCGCTCACGGCCAAGGTCTTGGTGCGGCGCTGTCCTTTCGACTTCTGCCGCGCACCGGATCCCGACGTCTCCTTGCGCTGGACCTTGATCATCTGATCCAGCGTGTGCTCGTCGAGCACGCTGATGAAGGCGCCGAGCGCATTGTCGAAGAGCTGATCCAGCGCTGCGAGCTGTCCATGCGCGCCGCCGCGCTCGCCCTCCTCGCGCTCGACCTCGAGGTGCAGGATCTCCATGGCGCGCACGACGTCGCCGAGGCGGATATCGGCGGCAGGGCGCGCGAGACGCACGCCGCCGTGACGCCCGCGCACGGCGCGTATGAAGCCGGCACGCGAGAGAAGGTGCACGATCTTGAAGGTGTTTTGCAGTGTGATGTCGCGCCGCTCGGAAATCTCGGCGACCTTCACGAGGTTCGGCTCGGCCACAGCGCAATCGAGCAGAATGCGGATCGCGTAGTTCGTTGTTTTGCTTAGGCGCATGGTTTGTCCAGCTCTCTGCCCGCGTTCGGAGCCCCGCGAGGCTCCCTGTTGCTCTCTTATCCTAGCCTAATCTAGACTAATTCCAAAGTGGAGCCCACATCAAGGGGTTGTCCCCTCTTAATCAGACGCCTGACTGCAGAATCACCCGCACCTCTGCGGAGGGTACCCGTTAAGCATTCTTGACTGCCTGCGTCAATAAGTCTAGACGCTTTGACCGCGCTTGCCAACCGAGGAGTCGTTTCTTGTCAATGGCCTACACAGCCGTGATCCGCTCCGTCGCCGCGGCGGCTGCCGCAGCAATCCTGTTCCTCGGACCGGCGCGCGCCGCCCCGCCCGCCATCAAGGACGTGCTCGGGACCTATGCCGATATTGCCGAGGCGACCTATGGGGACAGCCTCGAGGCGGCGCGGGCGCTCAAGACCGCCATCGCGGCGCTGATCGCCTCGCCGAGCGACGCGACGCTCGGCGCAGCGCGCGAGGCATGGCTCGCCGCCCGCGTGCCCTACATGCAGACCGAGGCCTACCGCTTCGGCAACCCGATCGTGGATTCCTGGGAAGGGCGCGTGAATGCCTGGCCGCTCGACGAGGGTCTGATCGACTACGTCGCCGACGCCTACGGCACGGATAATCCCGAGAACGAGTTCTATGCCGCCAACATCATCGCGAACACATCGCTGAAGGTCGCGGGCAA
>NZ_JADZBI010000123.1 GCF_020852195.1 Hyphomicrobium sp.
CGATCGGCCGCCCAACGTCCGCACGCAAACGCCCCGTAGAAGAGCGACAGGTTCGCGAGCAGGTGCGCCGTGATCTGCATGGCGTCATAGCTCCAGGACAATGCAGCAATCGCGGGCCCGCTTGCCGTAAAGAGGGCGGCGGGGGCGATCCAATGGGATCTGTTCAGTCCGAACCAGAACAACAAGGCCGCGAAGAGCAGAGACGCCGTCAGGACGATCATGGCCTCCTCCCATTCACAATGCCGACTGCGCAAGCACCTGCGTCTCTTCCACCGAGGCCAACGCCAGATCCAGATCCGAGATCAAGTCCGCTTCGGCTTCGAGGCCGATCGAAAGGCGCAGCAGACCGTCGGTGATGCCGGCTGTACGCCGCGCTTCGGGATCCATCCCCGCATGGGTCATTGTCGCGGGGTGGGCAACCAGGCTCTCCACGCCGCCGAGCGACTCGGCCAAGGTGAAGATCCGAACGGCCTCCACGAACCGGTGAACAGCGCCGCAACCACCCTTAAGCTCGAAGCCCAGCATGGCGCCGAAGCCGGACTGCTGCCGTCTGGCAATTTCGTGCCCCGGATGCGAGGACAGGCCGGGATAGTAGACGGCACTTACCAGCGGGTGCCCGGCGAGATACCTCGCGACGGCGTGAGCCGTCTCCTGCTGCTGGGCTACGCGAGGAAACAGGGTCCTGAGACCCCGGAGGGTCAGATATGAGTCGAACGGCGAGCCGGTGGTGCCGACGACATTGGCCCAGGCCGCCAGCGTTTCGGCATCCGATCTGGCGGCCGCAACGACCGCTCCCCCCACGACGTCCGAATGGCCGTTGAGGTATTTTGTCGTCGAGTGCACGACGTAGTCCGCGCCGAGAAGAAGCGGCCGCTGCAGCGCGGGGGACAGGAAGGTATTGTCCACCACGAGCTTCGCGCCGCTCTTCCCGGCACGATCCGCCATCGACCTAATATCCACCACGCGCATCAGGGGGTTGCTCGGTGTCTCGACGAGCACCATCGAGGGAAATTTCTCGAATGCTCTAGCCAGCGCCTGCTCGTCGTTCTGATCGACGAAGACAACATCGAAGTGCCCCCTATCCCGGCGCGCCGACAGGAGCCGGTGCGTGCCCCCGTAGCAGTCGTGAGGTGCCACGGCGAGATCATCAGGCCCCAGTTGACTGAACACGAGATCGATCGCCGCCATACCGGAGGCCACGACGACCGCACCTGCGCCACCTTCGAGCTCAGCCAAGGTCTCCGCGAGAAGGCTTCGCGTCGGGTTGGAGGTTCGGGAATAGTCATGCGTTCGGCTGCGCTCGAAGCCCTCGAACGCGAACGTCGTCGAGAGATGGAGCGGGGGCGTGACGGCTCCGAACGCGGTGTCTATGGCCACCCCGTTGGCCGCCGCAACTGTTCTTGGATCCCTGGACTTTGACATTGAAAAGCTCCGCAAGAGCCGCCACAGATCGCAAGGTCGATCCCATCGACATTATATCGTATTGCGATATTTGCAAGAGGCCGATCCATGCCGAAGGCTGCACCGCACCGGAAGTTTCCCAAGCAAAGCTATGAGGCGCTTGCGGATTTCAGGTATGCCCTCAGGGCATTCTTTGCGTTCAGCGAACAGGCCGCGGACGGTGCCGGCCTCAGTCCCCAGCAGTATCAGGCCCTGCTCGCGATCAAGGGCGCGCGTGAGAGGTCCGAGCTCAGCATTCGCGAGATTGCGGACCGCCTGATGATCCGCCACCACACGGCCGTGGAGCTGGTCGATCGGTTGACCAACAACGGCTTTGTGGCGCGCGTCAAGGACAAGGGAGACGCGCGGCGTGTGCAGGTGCGCCTGACCGCAAAGGCCGAACGGGTGATGGACGGCCTCGCTGCCGCGCATCTCCGCGAGCTAAAGGGCATCCGCCCCGTGCTCGAGGAGCTGCTGGCTCAGTTCGACTGAACTGTCGCGGCCGGCGGCCGGGACCGTTCATGCCGATGGGGCACTCGGCGCACACAGCAGGGCTAGACGAGCCACCTACAATCCGCGGCGGAGAATCGTTGCGGCAAGCTTTGCGAACGTCGGCCGGACACCCTCACCGGTCAGCGCACTCGTCGATTCCGCAAAGTCGGGCGAGCCAAAATCGTCAAGCGATATCGATGGCGGAGCTTCCAGCAGATCGACCTTGTTGAGGATTGCCGCGCAGGGCCGGCCTGGCAACTCGTCCTTGAAGCCAAGCACGAGCTTCTCGAGATAGGGGATCGTTTGTGGCCGTGTCGCATCGGCGACGATGACGGCGGCGGAAGCGCCGCGCAGATAAGTGCTCGCGAAGATGCTCGTGCCGAAATCGCCATCGGTGTCCCACAAGATGAACGGCATGGTCGCACCGGTTGCGTCGCCTTCGATCTCCACCATCGTGCGATAGACGTCGACTCCGATCGTCGCCTTGTAATTCCCGTCGAACCTGTCAAACGCCAGGCGGCGCGACAGCGAGGTCTTGCCGACGCCTACGGCGCCCAAGATCATGACTTTCTTGTCCACCATCTCGTCGCGGCTCACTCGTTGATGTAGCCCATCTCGAATGTCACGCGCCGGTTGGAGCTACCAGGCCCCTCCCCTTGCGTAATCTCCTGCGAGCCGTCGCGCGCTGCCAGGACAAGTCGGGTCTCGTCTACTCCACGCGCGATAAGATCGGCGGCAACCTTCTGAGCGCGAGTCAGTGCGATCTTGAGGTTTGTCTCGCGCGTGCCGATGTTATCGCCATGGCCGATAAGGCGTATCTTAGGCCCCGGATTGCTTTTCAACAGGGCGGCGATGGCGTCGAGGTCGCGCTCCGCTTCGGCCGGGGAGCGATACGATGTCCCCTCTTGGAAGAACATCGCGTAGTTGGGCAGGGACAGAGACAGAGTTGTTCGCCCTTCGCGGAGAACGCGGGTCGCTTCGTCAATGCTTGCACGCAGGCGCTCGGCTTCCGAGGCCACCGACGCTTCGGCTGATTTGAAGCGTTTTTCGGTATCCTGACCCAGGCTCGCGACGGCGCTCTCCAGGCGCTTGGAATGAGCGTCGAAGCCTATGGCCGCCTCAAGTGAGGCCGGCCCACCCGTCACGGTGACAACCTGGGCCTCCAGCCGGTATCCCGGAAGCTCGCGGGCAATCTCAGCCTCCAGGTCATGACGCGCCGCTTCGCTCGGCAAAAGGCCAACGGCCTTGACGGTGTGCGTCCGCGCGTCCCTGACGATCGTCAGCGCCCCTCCGCCAGCCGCAACCCTTTCGCCGAGAGCAGCGACCGAAGCGTCGAGCCGCTGCTCCGCGCGCCGCGCCTCAAGGGCACGCACACCCCAGTAGCCTAGGCCGGCAAGCAGCAGCGTTACAACGATCAGCAGAGGAACGGGGGCTCCGCCCTGACGCGCGGGAACGGCTTGAGCCGCGAGCGCCGACGCAAGTGACCCAAGAAGCGCGTGCGAATCGACCTCATCGTCCGCCGTGGCACTTTGCTCGAGCATGCTTAGGAAGGCACTGTCGGCGCGCGCCTCCACCTGCTCGTCGACGGCGCCACGCCCGACGGCTGCGACAATGCGGCGAGCAGACGACCGCAACATCACGACACGGTCGCCGAGATCGAGCGCCCGCAGGTCGTGACCCTCCCCTTCGAAGGCATCCCGGGAGAAGCTCACGATCGCCGAAAGCAGACCGCCCATCAGCGCCGTCTGGCCATCCTGCCGCTCCTCACCCTTACGCGCAGGCCAAGTCGCCAGCAGGGCTCCCGTCGTGCGATCTATCAGGAGAAGGCGCTCGAGCTGAAACCCGATGGCCTCGGACAGAATAATCTCCGCGAGCGGGCGCCCGGTCACGAGCGATTTTAGCCGCCGCCGCCAGTTGAGCGGGCTGACGGCCGCTTCCAGTTTTGCATTGATGTCGGCAACGAGGCGTTGGAAGGCGCGAGCCACCGCCGTCGAGACAAGCCTGCCCGTGATCGGATAGAGCGCCTCCACCATCAAGTCTCGCGACTGGACGATCTCCCGCCTTATCCCGGCGAGCACAAGCGGGGACAGCGCCTCCGCCAGATCGCGATGCTGGTGCGCCTCGGCCGCCCGGAATGCGGCGACGAGCTCCCTCGTCATGGAGTCCCGGAAACGGTCATCGTCGCCGACGCGCTCGTCGAGCGCAGCCAGTGCACGACGCAACGTCTCGATCGTGGTCCGCTCTTCGGCAAGCAGGATGCGCTTTAGTTTTTCCAGCTCGGCCTGACGATCAGGCATTACCATTGCGATCACGTCCATCCGAGCGTCCCAGGGCTGAGATCTGGTGGCCCAGTGACACGATGGCTTCACCGATCTGGCGCAGGCTCTCCTCATGCCTGGAGGACAGCGTTTGCGACATGGCCTCCATCCTCGTCTCCATCGCACTCAATTGCTCGGCGATGCGGCCTTGCATGCGTTTGATCGAGAGGTCGAGCTCGGCAATACGGCTGTCGTGCTCGCGCTTGGCCTCCCCAAACAGGAGATCGCGAACCTGCTCTATCGTGTTCGCCGGTGCGTCGGCCGCCACCTCTCGCGCCAAGCGCCTGTTCTCAGCGTCCTGCTCTTGCGGCGCGAACCGGACTGTTTCGGTCATGCCGTTTCCTTTTGGCTTGGGGCAAGCGCAATCGCGCGAACAAAATATACCGCCCCCGTCGGGACAGTAAGCCTTGAGCGACATTGCTTGGTCAAGGCCCGCAAGCGACTGCGGCACTTGGCCAAAATAGCGGGGTGCTCGCCCACACGCCGCTGCGTAGCCCCCGTAGGGCTTGCGGCTGATGCCTGTCTGCCAGCAGGGCGGCTTCTGTGGGCCACGGACATTCCGATATAGTTAATGCTCCAGCGGCTCTCGTCGCCGATCAACGCGGTCTATGGCCATCATCAAGCCGCCCGAGCCGACGCTATTGCCGTGGTGGCGCTGGATATCGACGACGTTGCGCGGATACCGACTTCAGGTTGCAGCCGCAGCAAGGCGACGGACACCTCGAGCCCGCTGGCCCAACCTCATGACTATCGTCACTGCAGATTGTGACGAAAGCCACCTCAAGACCGAGGTCAGATTGCGTATCCATCTATAACCGGCCCCGTACGGCTTCATCTCGGGGCGGGTTTGAGGAAGCCAACAGCGAATAGGGAGCTAGCGCCGCGACCAATGCCTCCCCCCGGCCCCCCCGTTGCCCGCTAGTCCCTATTCGCCTTCTTGTCCAAGATGCCCGAGATGGCCCACACACAAGGCGCATCAATTGCTCAACCAAGCCCTCCACCACCGGCACGCCCCTTCCCTGCCAGCTATCCGGCCGATGACCGCGTAGTGCACATGGTGGAGAACTGGGGGCTTGTCGTCAGGCGCTTGAGGATCGTGTACGGGCTGACGCAGGAGCGTGTCGGCATCATATTCGGCGTGTCGCAGCGAACCGTCTCACGCTGGGAACGCAGCGAGAACAAGCCCGGCCCGGAGTGCAGGCGGCGTCTGCGCGATCTGGAGCGGGAGCTGTCGGACAGTTCGGCGGGGTCGGGCAGGCCGTCTCCATCGCCCGGCGAGCCGTCGGGCGCGCAGAATGTCCCCCCGCAGGCCCTATCCGGCAAAGACGACATGCTTCAGGCGGATCTTATGCCAATCGCCCTCGCCGATCGCGTCACGACCCTGCTTGCCTGCCTTTCGCGGGAAGACATAGAGCGGCTGCCGGCCCGGGAACGGCGTCAGTTGGCGGACCACTGCCGGCAGGTGGCGCAGCTTGCCGAGACTTGCGACGATGTCTTTCTACGGGCGGACATGCCTGCGGACCTGCAGCAAGGTCCGGACGGGCATGCTCCGGCGACGACAGGACGAGGGAAGGAGTAGCTCAGCCGATGCACGCCCTATCGTGAGCGCGGCCGACGGCGTGTGGCCTTCACGGCGAGTTCCGTCCTGGATTGCACGTTGAGCTTCTCCATGATGCGGCTCACGTAGTTCTTGACCGTCCCCTCGGCCAGGAAAACGGTCTCCGCAATGTTCCTGTTGCTCAGTCCTTCAGCCACGAGCGCGAGAATTCTCTCCTCACGTGCGGTCAACGGCTCGGTTGGTGGGTCATCGCCGGGCTTCCCGGACGCCGGCTGGAGGTTACGCAACCCCTCCAGCACAGTACGGGCGACCCTCGGCGAAAGACCTGACTCGCCGCGTTTCACGGCACGGATGGTCGCAAGGATCTCCTGCTCGCTGGCATCCTTGAGGAGGTAGGCTTGAGCGCCGGCTGCGACCGCCTCGAGGACCAGGTCGTCCGTATCGAAGGTCGTGAGCACGATGACCTGCGTATCGGGACGCTCCACGACAATGCGCCTTATGGCAGCGATCCCGCCGCCGCGCGGCATTTGCAGGTCCATCAGCACGATATCAGGCCGCCAGGCACGGACCATCTCGATCGCCTCGACGCCATCCGCCGCCTCGCCGACGACGGTAATGTCTGGCTCCAGCGACAACGTCGCAGCAAACGCGCGTCGAATGACCTGATGGTCCTCGGCGATGACGACACGGATCGGATCGGGGGCACTGGTTTCCTGAGACGGCATGGCATCTTTATCAGAGGCGCACTTTGATGGTGAGTTGCGTTCCGCGTTCCGGCGCACTCTCGATCAGCAGGGAGCCGCCGATCATCTCGACCTGCTCGCGCATGCCCGGAATGCCATAGTGGCCGATCACGCCGACATTTGGGTCGAACCCCTTGCCTTCGTCGCGGACGATAACCTCGAGGTAGCCGTTCGCCGTGTCGGGCTTGACCTTCGCAATGATGAGGCCGCGGTCCACTCCCGCGTGCCGCTCGATATTATGCACGGCCTCCTCGACGACCCGGAACACGGTCTCGGCGCGCTCGTCGGCGAGCACGAACGCCCCAGCATCCACGTTCAACTCGATGTTCATGCCCTTGCGCAATCGCATCCGCTTGGTCAGCCGTCCCAATGCGGCGCCCAGCCCGTCATCCCTCACGGCCTGGTAGCGCATACGCGTGACCGCGGCGCGCGCCTCGCGCAATCCCCCGAGCGCCACCTCCTCGGCGCGCTCGAGCTCCTCCGCCAGACGCTCCGGCGCGACCATTGCGAGCTTTCTAACAAGCCGAATCTGGGCCAGCGTAGCTGCCATGGAATGGGCCAGCGTGTCGTGCAGATCCCGTGCGATCTGCAGACGCTCCCTCAACACCGCGGCGTGTTGATTTTCCTCTACCACAAAGAGCTCACCTCCGAAGCCATCGAACTCGGTATCCAGGATTAGCGTCATTATATCGTTCGAGAAAGATGATTTCATGCGGTATCCGGAATGGGCCCTGTTCTTCCCGAATCTGCCGTCATTGCTCTGATAGCATTTGGTCACGCGGTGCGCCGATGACACCCAAAAAAGCCCACGCAAGCTGTCACGGGCTTGCGCGGGATGCCAGTTGACCCAGGGAGAGGGCGACTAGTTGCTCGGCGGTTCCTTGGTCTTCAAAGCCTGTTTGCGCACATAGTGCTGCAACGCTTTCAAAGCATCGTCGGCGAGATGCCTGAACCTCGGCATTCCATTGAGTGCAAGGGCGCCTTCTTGAACGACCTTCTTGAGCTGCTCCACATCCAGGAAAACCTCTGAAGCTCGCAGGTCCGGAGCGTAGCCTCCCGAGACCGCGCCCGCGCTATGGCAGAAGGCGCACGACCGCTTGTAAACAGTCTCTCCGTGGTCAGCGAGTTGGTCGTCCGGTGTGAAGCCTGCGGGCGTGAGCGCCGTCACGAACGAGGGTGGACCGACATCCGGCATGGGTTTGTTGCCATCCAGCGCAAAGGTCAGGAGTTGGCGCACTTGAGCTCCATATGCCCAACCATACTGAGCCATGATGCTGCCGCCACCAATGTTGACACCGACACCACCCGGCCCCACCAGCAGGGAGACGTACTGGATGCCGTCAACGGAGTAGGTGACGGGAGGCGCGCTGATGCCGAGACCGACGTTGACGGACCAAAGCTCCTTGCCGTCACGGGCGTCGTAAGCCAGGAAATGCCCGTCGATGCGGCCCTGGAACACAAGATTGCCTGCCGTCGTCAAGGTTCCGGCATGCCAGTAGTCCCGTTGGGGGACCTCCCATACCTTCCGTTGTTTCACTGGATCCCAGGCCAGCAAAGAGCTCGTCCCGACGCCTTTCGGGATATCTCCGCCCAATCCGATATCCGCGGCAACGTCCATATCCCAAGACGGCTTCGTCCAGTCCTTCAGGTTGACCTTCGTGTCGTCCCAGCCGCTCGGCAGCTCGATCGTGGGAATGTAGACCAAGCCGGTCTCCGGATTGTAGGACATGGCGTGCCACGAGTGCGCGCCGAACGCACTGGGGTATATCAGGAAGGGCTTCGTCTCGTAGCGTGCCCCTTCAGCTTCGATGGGCCGCCCGGTCTTCATGTCGATCCCGGTCGCCCAGGTTATCTTCTTGGCGAACGCCTCGGCGGAGATGAGCTTCCCGTCCTTACGGTCGATAACGTAGAAGAAGCCGTTCTTCGGAGCGTGCAGCAACACCTTCCTTTTGCCCTCGCCCTCCTCCAGTGCAAGATCGGCAAGAACGATATCCATGTTCGAGTTGTAGTCCCAGGTTTCGCCCGGAACGGTTTGATAGTGCCATCTGTACTTGCCGGTCGTCGCATCCAGGGCCACGATCGAGCACAGGAAGAGATTGTCGCCACCTCCCGGGCTGCGGACTTTCTGGTTCCATGGAGCGCCGTTGCCGGTTCCGATCAGGATCTGATCGTAGTCGGGGTCATAGGTCACCCCATTCCATGTTTGGCCGCCGCCCCCGTGCTTCCACCAATCTCCGGTCCACGTCTTGGCTGCCATCTCCTGCGTTTCGTCCTCGAAGCCGTCGGCAGGATTCCCGGGCACGACATAGAACCGCCACGCCTGCTTGCCGGTCTCGACGTGATAGGCAGTGACATAACCGCGCCCCGCTCCATTTTCAGATCCGCCGTTACCGATAACGACCAGATCGCGAAAGGCCTTGGGAGCACCGGAGATATATTGCGGCAGCTTTGGATCGGTTGTCTGGGTGCTCCAGATCGGCGAACCGGATTTCGCATCCAGCGCGATGAGGCGACCGTCGGCGGTCCCGATGATAACCTTGCCCTTGTAGAAGGCCAGACCGCGGCTGGAATCCCACATGTTTCGCGCGCGATCCGCACCGGCGTGCTTCAAGGTCTCCGGATCGTACTCCCAGACCAGCTTGCCGGTCTTCACATCCACCGCGCGCGCCTTGCTGTAGCTGCCCGTGAAGTACATCGTGCCATCGACGACCAGCGGCGTGCTCAGCAGCGACTTGTCTCCCGGCAACGCCAACGACCACGCCAATCCCAACTTCGAGATGCTGTCGGCATTGATTTGATCCAGCGGACTGAACCTCTGCTCGCTGAAGTCCTTTCCATAAGCGAGCCAATTCTCTTTCTGATCGGGATCCGCGAGCACGGCATCATCGACGATCGTCTCGGCGATGGCATCGTGCGACGGCCTGCAGATACCAGCCGCTAGAACGAAAATTGCCGCTGCGCGCGCGATGCGCCCCAGGTTGTTCACGTTCATCCTTGTCGCCTCCTCATAACGACTTCCGATTGCCGCTTATTCGCGCTTCCGTCGCTGGAAGAGACGTTCCTTGTTGCAAGAGCGATTTGCGCGAATTGCGTACGCTTTCATCGGCAAGAGTAGAGGGCGAACCACCTCTCGGCATGTCCTTGCGTGTTGCTTCACTTGCCTACGAGCGCATGGGCTGGCTCTTTCCAACCGTCGCGGTGCAATCCTGCTCGCCGCGACCCGAAAGGGCCGCGACAAGGACACTTGCTCGGCAGTGATTGATTGACGGACTCAGCCGCGTGGCTTTCGTAGCGACGTGGGCAAGATCATGAGTGCCTGCTACTCCCGGAAGCCCCGGAGGAACGCGGAGGCAAGCCGCAAGCGTCAGCACAGAGTGACGGGCGGCGGCCTTTCCGGCAGATCAAGCCGTTGGGAGAGAGAGCTTTTCATCGGCAACACATGCCCGATCGGCGACTGTCGGGACTTAGCCGGCCGCAACGATCATTTGGTGGTGTAAGCTAGCTCGCTTCCTTCGTTCTGGCGTCGTGCGTGTACTGCCACAGACCCATCGGGGTGTACCCGAACTTCTTCTTGAACACCCTGCTGAAATGGGCCGTGTCGCTGAAGCCCCATTGGAACGCGACATCTTTCACGATGCAGCGGGCATCGCTTCGCGTGGCAAGAGCATCGCGGCAGCGCTCGAGGCGCCGGTCCATAATCCATCGTGACACGCTGCAGCCCAGCGCGGAAAAGAGCGTATGGACGTAGCGCACGGAAATGCCGTTGCATTCGGCAATCTTCTTCACGCTGAGCTCGGGATCCTGGAGATTCTCGAGGATGTAGCGTTGCACATGCCGGAGGTGGCTCTTGGACGCACGCAGCGCGGGCTGCTGCAGCCGGGTCGCCGCGGCGGCGCCCAGCTCGACGCTCGACCACTTCACCCCGAACGTGTCCTCATCGGAAACCTTGTCAAATTCGTTCGAGATCGCCTTGAGATGATGGAAAAGGATGGCGCCGATGCCGGACGAAGCATCGAGCACACCGCCTCTGATTAGCAATCCCATCTGCATTCGGGATTCGAGCAAGGATTGGGGAAGCAGAAGCGTAACCTTCGAAAGGCCCGATTGATGAACTTCAAACTCTGTCGATTCAAAGCTGTTCCAGAATATGAGCGAGCCCGGCCCGACTTCTGTTATTTTTTGCCCGATCTTGAACCTTTCGCGTCCGCTTATGACAATTTGTATGCCCACATAAACGTCCCCGTCCTTGCCGATATGGCGCAAGCTCCGGCGACCCGAACAGGGACCACATTCACATTCAATGAGCTTAATATCGCCAAACATTCGCTGGCGAATCTTTGCCCTGAAGTTGCTATCAACCGGCTTGGTCAGCTCCCAGCTCAGATAGCAACTGCACAGCGCGCGTTCCCAAGCTTGCGACTTGTTATGGGGAACGGTATCCGTTGACCACCAGTTGGCGGCGATAGTGCTCCCAGGCATTTCCACCACTCCCGCAAGTATTATGTTTTCTTGCAATAATGGTATCATGCACGCGCAAGCCGGCACAAGCGTGAGACACCGACCGTCCGACCAATGTGAGGCGATTGAGCAAAGCTCAAAGTGGCAATTTCTGCACGCTGCACCTTCTTTCCTCGAGTGCGCGGAGAGCCTGCTCATTCTGCACTTTTGGCGATACAATTTCGCACGCCATCGTGGCTCGCCACTATAATATTCGACGGCGTTATCCTTTTGCGAAGTTGCCGGCGATGGAGAGGATTCTCCACGCACGAGGGGTGTGCATTTGTCTTGTTCTGCCCAATCGCGTCGCGGCGATTACGGTCGGCTCAGCTCGCTCAAATCGGCATAGAACTGCAGCGACTCTGGGTTCGCGAGCGCTTCCTTGTTCTCCACCGCGCGGCCCGTGATGATATTGCGAACGGCGAGCTCCGCCAGCTTGCCCGAGCGGGTGCGCGGGATGTCCGGAACGGCGATGATCTTGGCCGGGACATGCCGAGGCGAGCACCCCGTGCGGATCCTGAGCTTGATGTCGCGTTCGAGCGCGTTATCCAGCGCAACGCCTGGCTTCAACATGACAAATAGCACGACGCGGACGTCGCCTGCCCAGTCCTGGCCGACGACGACACTCTCCTGCACTCCATCGATCTGCTCAACCTGCCGATAGATTTCCGCGGTGCCAATGCGTACGCCACCCGGGTTGAGGGTCGCATCCGAGCGGCCATGAATGATGATGCCGCCATGCTCCGTCCATTCCGCGAAGTCGCCATGGTGCCAGATACCGGGATAGCGCGCAAAGTATGCGCTGTGATACTTGCTTCCCGTGACATCGTTCCAGAATCCCGTCGGCATCGACGGAAACGGCAAGCGGCAGACGAGCTCCCCCTTCCCGCGGGGCAGTGGCTGGCCCTCTGTGTCGACGACATCGATGTCCATGCCGAGGGCCGCCCCTTGGATCTCGCCGCTCCAGACCGGCTTCAGAGGGTTGCCGATGACGAAGCAGCCGCAGAGGTCTGTGCCGCCGGAGATGGACGCCAGGTGCACGTCCGGCTTGACCATGGAATAGACATACTCAAAGCATTCGGGCGAGAGCGGAGAGCCCGTGGACAGGATCGCCCGGAGCGCGGAAAGCTCGTGGGAGCGCTTGAGATCGATCTCATTCTTTCTCAGCGTATCGATGTATTTCGCCGAGGTTCCGAAATGCGTGCACGCCTCCTCTGCCGCATAGTCCCAAAGCACCGTTTCATCGGGGAACAGCGGTGACCCGTCATAGAGCAGCAGGGAGGCGCCGGCACCGAGACAGGACAGCAACCAGTTCCACATCATCCAGCCGAGCGTCGTGAAATAGAACACGCGATCGCCGGGCTTGATATCGAGATGCAGGCGCTGCTCGGAGATGTGCTTCAATAGAACGCCGCCGGCGGAATGTACGATGCATTTGGGAGTCCCGGTCGTTCCTGACGAAAAGAGCACATAGAGCGGGTGCGGGAAGGGAAACCGTTCGAACGTCGGCCTGTCCCGGGTGTTGGCCGCTTGCAGCTCCGTCCAGCTCGTGACCGTCGTGGCGCTCCTGTCGGTCGGCATCTCAACCGACGGCGAATTGTCGACAAGAACGATCGGCACGATGACGACGTGCGTGACGGTGGGCAGCCGCTCAAGGATGCGGGTCAGCTTGCCTCGGATGTCTATGATCTTCCCGCCATAGCGGTATCCGTCGCATGCGACGAGGACACGAGGCTCGATCTGAGAAAAGCGGTCAACCACGCCATCGATGCCGAAGTCGGGAGAGCAGGAGGACCACACGGCCCCGATCGATGACGCGGCGAGCATCGCGGCGACGGCGGCGGGGTGGTTTGGCAGCAGACCGACGACTCGGTCCGCCACGCCAACGCCTGCAGCTTTCAGCCATCCCTGAAATCCCGCAACCTCGCGGCGCAGGTCCGCCCAGCTTTGGCGCGATTTGACGCCACCCTCACTCCAGAACACGAGTGCGTCCCCGGAGGGTTCAGGCGCCAGGATGTTTTCCGCATAGTTGAGGCGGGCTTCCGGAAAGTACCGGGCGCCCGGCATCCGATCCGCGTCGACGAGATAAGGAGGCTGACCTTTGTCTCCGATTACCCCCGCAAAGTCCCAGAGATCGGACCAGAACGTCTGCGGCGCGGCGACGGAATGTCGAAAAAGATCATCGTAGCTGAAGGTGGGAGGCTTGCCATGCCTCTGCCTTACGAAGCCGATGAAAGAGCTTAGAGCCAATGCATTGGCCCGGTCCGGATCCGGGCGCCACAGGGCATTTGTCATACTGTTCTGAACTCTGAGGAGTCGACATGAAACATGGTGCGCCAAAGGGCATGCGCACAGTCTGCCCGTCAGCGCAAACCTTCGCGTTCGGCGCTCACCGCATCAACGAGATGATCCGAGGCAGCAACCACCTCTTTTCCGATGCGATGAGCGACCGTTCGAGATTAGTTACTCGGAGGCTGTTTCGTGTCCAGCGCCTGCTTACGCACATAGTGCTGTAGCGCATTCAAGTCCTCGTCGGAGAGGTTCTCGAACCTCGGCATTCCGTTTCCGGCGAGAGTGCCATCATGGACGACCTTTTTGAGTTGCTCCATATCGAGGAACGTTTCGGAGGCGCGAAGGTCCGGCGCATAGCCTCCCGAGACAGCGCCGGCGCTGTGGCACCAGACACAAGACGCTTTGTAGACATGCTGTCCGCGGTCGGCGAGCTTCTCGTCCGGCGTGAACCCGGCGGGCGTCAATGCCTCCACGAACGCGGGCTTGCCGACGTCCGGCATGGGTTTGCTCTCATCCAGCGCGAAGGTCAGGAGCTGGCGAACTTGAGCCCCATATGCCCAACCATACTGGGCCATGACGCTGCCACCGCCTATCGAGTACCCCACGCCGCCGGCTCCTACGAGGAGCGAGACGTACTGCGTACCATCGACGGAGTAGGTAATTGGAGGGGCACTGATGCCGTGCCCGACGTTGATCGACCAGAGTTTGTTCCCGTCGCGCGCGTCGTAGGCCGCGAACGTTCCATCCACCATGCCCTGGAACACGAGGTTGCCGGCCGTCGTCAGCGTGCCTGCATGCCAGAAGTTCGGTTGCTGTACTTCCCACGCCTTCTTCTGATTTACGGGGTCCCAAGCGAGCAGCGAGCTCGTTCCCGCATCCTTCGGGATGTCGCCCCCGAGACCAATATCAGCAGCAACGTCCAGATCGTAATAGGGCTTCTTCCAATCCTTGAGGTTGACCGCTGTATCATCCCAGTTGCTCGGAAGCTCTATTTTCGGAATGTACGCGAGCCCCGTGTTCGGATTGTAGGACATCGCGTGCCAGGAATGGGCACCGAAGGCGCTCGGGTAAATAAGGAATGGCTCGGTTTCGTAGCGGGCCCCCTTGGCTTCGATGGGACGGCCCGTCTTCATGTCGATCCCGGTGGCCCAGGTGATTTTCGCAATCGGCTCCGCCGACAGAAGCTTTCCGTCCTTGCGGTCGATGACATAGAAGAAGCCGTTCTTCGGGGCGTGCATGAGCACCTTTCTTTTGTCTTCGCCTTCCTTCAGCGCCAGGTCCGCGAGGACGATGTCCATGGTCGAGTTATAGTCCCAGGTCTCCCCGGGAACCGTCTGATAGTGCCACTTGTATTTTCCTGTCGTCGCATCAAGGGCGACGATCGAGCAAAGGAAGAGGTTGTCGCCTCCTCCCGGGCTGCGGGCTTTCCGGTTCCATGGAGATCCGTTGCCGGTGCCGATCAGAATCTGATCGTACTCGGGATCATAGGTGAAGCCGTTCCAAGTTTGGCCGCCGCCGCCGATCTTCCACCACTCTCCTGTCCAGGTCTTCGCGGCCATCTCCTGAGCTTCGTCCTCGAAGCCGTCGGCGGGGTTGCCGGGGACGATATAGAACCTCCATGCCTGCTCGCCTGTCTCGACGTGAAAGGCGGTCACGAAGCCGCGTCCACCTCCCTGCTCGGAGCCGCCATTGCCGACGAGGACCAGATCACGAAACACGGTGGGATGGCCGGTGATGTGAAGTGGCAGCTTCGGATCGAATGTCTGTGTGCTCCAGATCGGCGTACCGGTCTTCGCGTCAAGCGCGATGAGACGGCCGTCAACGGTCGCGATGATCACCTTGCCCTTGTAGTAGGCAAGGCCGCGACTCGAGTCCCACATCGTGCGGGCACGGTCGGGGCCGGCATGCTTCATCGCCTCGGGATCGTATTCCCAGATCAGCTTGCCTGTTTTTGCCTCCACCGCTCGTGTCCTGCTGAAGCTTCCGGTGAAATACAGGATGCCATCGACGACCAACGGCGTACCCACCAGCGAGCGGTCGCGAGGCAAGGGCAGGGACCACGCCAGCCCGAGCTTGCCGACAGAGTCGACATTGATCTGGTCCAGAGGACTGAACCTGTGTTGGTTGAAGGTGCGTCCATAGCCCAGCCAGTTGTCTGCCTGCTTGGGATCCGCCAGCGCGGCGTCATCGACGATCGTCTCTGCGGAAGCATCATTCAAGGATGCGGAAATAGCGCCGGCAACAGCCAGTGCCATTGCCGCTTTGGCAATATGTTTCAATCGATTGATCGGCATCCTCGTCGTCTCCTCAAATACCCGGTCTTTTTTCGTTGTTTCCGTTGCGCAGATTGTGCGAGTGAGGTGCTCAGCCAAATTGTCACCTCGATCGAGATCAGCTCGATGCGGCGCGGCAAGCTCCTTCATTGAGCCTATGCACCCTCGCGTCTTGCCGCATGCCTGTGCGCGTCGCATCGGTTGTCCACGAGTGCATCGAGCGGGGGGTGCTGGCGGAATGCAGTAGCGAGACGTTCTGCAGCAGGAGCGAGCCACAGAGAGCTGGTAAGGAGCGAGATCCGAACGCCAACACGGTGCCGCGCACAACGAGGGGAGTCCTAGTTGGACGCCGAGGTGTGATCCGGGGTGCTTGGGCTACGAGGCAGACGCGCTAGGCCCTGCGGGCCATGAGCGTTGTTGTTGCATAGAGCGACATTCTCAGAGCGCAGTCATCCATACCAGGCGTGCACGAAACTGTTGCCGAGCTGTTTCAGCCCAATGGGCATAGCCTTCAGTGCACTCATGTACAGGCTGTACAGGCGGCTGCAGTTGCACAAGTCTGGTCCTCGCTGTTTGTTGCAAGGCGCAGGCGTAAGGCAGTCCATCTCGTGCAGAACCTCAGAGCGACACGCGCGGAACCTCCTGTGGGAGCGAGCCCATTCGCGATCTTCCTGATCTTCCTTTGCGGCTATACGCTTTCGCAGTTTTACCGATCGTTCCTTGCCGTGCTCGCACCCGAACTCGCAAATGAGTTCGCGTTGTCGTCCGCAGATCTCGGCAACATGTCTTCAGCCTGGTTCACCGCTTTCGCGGTGATGCAGCTACCGATCGGACTGGCATTCGATCGACTGGGGCCGCGTCGGTGCGTCTCCGTCCTCATGCTCGTCGGCGCCTTGGGTGCTGCCGTTTTCGCCCTAGCCCAGTCTGGACGCGATCTCATCCTGGCCATGGCATTGATCGGGATCGGATGCGCTCCCATCTATGTGGCGGCGCTTTTCATGTTCGGCCGGGCCTATCCGCCACAACACTTCGCCCTCCTTTCGTCTTGGATGATCGGAATCGGATCCGCCGGAAACCTTCTCGGTGCGACGCCCTTGGCGCTTGCGGCGCAGGCGTTCGGCTGGCGGTCGGTGTTTTTCGGGCTCGCGCTTGCAACTCTCCTCGTCGCCGCGCTCGTGGCGAAGTGCATCACAGATCCGCCGCCCGCGTCCGGCGCTCCATCCAAAGCTTCCGGGTGGCTCGCCGAGCTCAAGGAGCTTCTCGTGCTACGGGATCTCTGGTTCTTCGTTCCCATGCTGATCGTGAGCTACGGGATCGTGGCGGCAGAACGAGGCGTCTGGATGGGGCCGTTCCTTGCAGACGTCTACGGGCTCGATCAGATCGCGCGCGGGAATGCGGCACTTCTCATGGGGGCGGCGATGTGCGTCGGCGCCATGGCGTACGGTCCACTCGATCAGTGGTTCGGCGCACGCAAGCCGATCGTTGTTGCGGGAACATTCATGACGGCCGCTTGCTTCCTGGCGCTCTGGCACTGGCCGGCGAGGACGCTGGCGACAACGATCGTCCTACTCACGTTGATCGGGCTGATCGGCCTCACCTGGGGCGTGCTCATGGCCCATGCCCGATCCTTCTTTCCCGAGCACCTGCTTGGACGGGGAATCACGCTCGCCAACTTCCTCTGCATGGCAGGCGCCGGAGCGATCCAGGCATTCTCCGGCGCGCGCGTTGACGCTCTGAAAGCTGCCACCGACGCGGAGACGGCCTACGCGTCGCTGCATGTCACATTCGGGCTGGTACTGCTGGCCTCCGGCGCGCTCTACCTCTTGTCCTCCGAAACATCGCGAACGTCACGAGATGACGGCACGTAACGACCGTGCTAGCGCGGCTGACGATCATTCTTGCTCGCGGGAGCTCTTTTTGCCTCCACAGCCGCCAGAGTTGCCGCGACGGCAAGCGCACAAGGGACCGGCGGCTTCCTGGCCACGTCCAATTTGACGTTGGATTCGCGCTCGGAGTCAGCTCTAGCTGTCGGACCGGCCGCGCGTGGTGGAAAACTGGTGGATGCTTGCGGAATGACGGCTGCTTGCGGCGCCACGATTGACGGCGACGACAACGGGCGCGCCTGTTGAGGCGGAATGCCTGTCGCCCGAGGCAGCTTCTGAGCCAGCGGTGCTTCCGGCGCAGTCCCGACCTCCGGAGGAGCGATCTCGTTTACACCCGAGACACGCGGTCCGCGCCGCTGCGTGATGAAAGCCCAAACGCAAAGGGCGACCGCACCGCCGATCAGAGCGAGCAGGATTGAAGGGGACCACATTGTGAACCTCCCGTTCGCGTCCTTGTTCCAGTATGTGACTCTGGCATCAGGGCGCTGACGCTTCGTCCATGCGGTGACGCACCTGATCACCGTTGTAGACATCCTCGAACCGGTCCATGAAGCGATGGATCGCGCCATAGGCCCGGCGACGGCCCACGATCCCTTCGACGCTCAGCCTGTGGCAGAGACAGTGGCCGACCAGTGCGGCCTGGGTCCGATTGCTGCACTCGAGAGCGACAAGAATCGAAGTGATGTGACTCTTGACCGTGGTCTCGGCCAGGCCAAGCACTCCCGCAATCTGCTTGTTGGGATAGCCGAAAGTCAGAAGCGACAGAATCCGCCTTTCTTGATCGCCCAACGATCTGACACGTTCGAGCAATTGGCTGTTCATCATTTACCGCTTGAGTCCAGCTATGCAGGAGACGTCGGAAAAGGACCCGCGGGCAGCACGCCCGCGGGTTCTTGCGCGAGATCAGCGGCCGGCCACCACTCTGTCCCTCAACACTCCGCCAGGCTTTTTCATTCCCATCTTCTTGCGGAACTCGTCCGGGGAAATAATGTCCCGTCCGAGCAGCCGCGAGATCTGGCTGAACTGGTACCAAGTGTCGATGTTCTTGGCGACCTTCTCGTCCTTATGCGGATACCTCCAGACGGTGTCCTCCATGCCGATGCGGATGTTGAGGCCGAGAAGCAGGGCCAGCGTCGCGAGGTAGCTCGAAGCCCTTCCCGATGCGCAAACTACGATCTCGGAGTTTTCGTCGATCTCCTTGATGCGGTTCGTGTAGTGCATGAGCACTTCGACCATCGCCTTCGGGTTCTGCATGGGCGATCCGCCAGGCAGCGTGGGCAAAATGATCCAGTAGTACGGCGGCTCGATCGCGCCTGTCTTGATCAGATAGCGATCGGCATTGTCGATGTCGCCGTCGCTATAGACCGCGATCTGAGGCTTGACGTTCAGCTCCTGGCAGATGCGCGCCTTCTCGATCATGACGTGCGGGGGTTTCGCAAACAGCGTATCTCCGCAGAACGCCGCGACTGTGTTGATTGGCGTCTGATCGAATAATCCGTCCTGCATGCATTCGATCATCTTGGCCCACTCGCCGGTCTGGAACGGAACCATGCATCCGCAGACAAGCCGGTCCGGGTAGGCTTTGCGGATCGGATCGACCACGTAGTGGAACAGCTTCGGATCGAGCACGTTGTGGCCGTCTTCGCCGCGGACATGAACGTGGATGTTAGGCGCGCCAGCCTCCGCGCACGCCAGCGCCTGATCGCGGATCTCGTCGGGGCTGGTCGGATGGTTCGGATTGCCGCGCTTGCTGTAGAACGCGCCCGTGATCGTCTGCGTGATCAGCACCTTGTCGGGAATTTTCCACTTGGGTTGCACCTCGAAGCCCGTTCCGTAAGCGGTATGGACTGGGTCGATGATCTCCGGAAGGCCGTAAGGTATCCAGACGCACTGGAAGTCCTGCTTCAGGCCAAGTGGGTTCGGATCCTTCTTCCACGCCTCGACGTATTCCCAGTTGACGTTGTCCTTCTTTATCCGTTCCTGCATAGCGAGTCCTCCAGGGCTTTGTTATTTCGCAAGCCATTCGTGCGGGGCGATCCCCTGGGGTGAGTTTAACAAAGCAGATGCGACCGCCGTTGTCTGACTGCGCACCATTCGTTGTGCCAGCGCGTACAGCGGCGGATGTTGCATTGTCAGCTATGATTTTGTTCGCTCGTGAGCGCATCGTGAAGGTGATGAGCCTCACCTGGTGATGAGGCGCGGCGCGTCGATACCGAGCGATGTCGGATGCGGCCTACACGCGGGTAGAACTATTCATCCCTTGGAAGCCAGAGACGACGCGAAGATCCAGCACGTCAGCTATCGTGCTGTAAGACAAACGATTGCTCGCGCTATTGCTGGCGAGCAGAGCGCCGCTCAGGCAACCGAGAAAGAGAGTCTCGGCAAGGCACTCTCCATGCCGCCGCGAACTGATTGCCAAATAGGCAGTTGCACATCCGCTTTGACTATCAGGCGTGCAGCAACGCGGCTGAAACACTCGGCGGCACGGCGATTGTACTTTGGCGCCAACGAAAACAGCCATCCTGGCTCTTTGCGTTGCTTAAGAGCGCTCTAGGCTGGTCTCCAATCGTGTTGCGCCCGGCGACACTTCGATGGGCGCAACTCGGCGCAATCCAGCCTTAGGAGATGCCGATGTCTGCCCATACCAGCGAGATGAAAATTGTGCGGGGTGCCTGTCCCCAGGATTGCCCGGACACATGCGCCTTCCTCTATCACGTCGAGGATGGAAAGCTTGTCGAGGTCACGGGTGACCCAAACCATCCCATGACGCGCGGCGGTCTCTGCGTCAAACTCAAGAATTTCGCCGAACATCACTACCATCCCGACCGTCTGCTTTATCCGCTACAGCGGGTTGGCCCCAAGGGCTCGGGACAGTTCGAGCGTATAAGCTGGGACAGAGCTCTCGAGCGCATCAGATCCGAGTGGACCAAGATCATCGATCGATACGGCCCCCAGGCGATCATGCCTCACGCCTACCTCGGCCATCAAGGAACGATCAATGGTCTGACGTCGGGCGACGCATTCTTCAATCGCCTCGGCTCGACTGTGGCCGAGAAAACGTACTGCGAATCCGGATCGTCAACGGCTTGGCTCATGACGGTGGGACCGACCGGCGGCCTCGATGTCGAAAGCCTCGCATACTCGAAGTACATCATCGTGTGGGGCATGAACATGGTGAACACCAATCTTCATGCCTGGCCGTTCATCCTTGAAGCGCGCAGCAAGGGCGCCAAGGTCGTTGTTATCGATCCGATCCGGACCAGAACGGCCAAACAAGCCGATTGGCACATCCCGATACGACCGGGCACGGACGGCGCTCTTGCTCTCGGCATGATGTACGTCATGATGTGCGAGGACGACCTCGTCGATCACGACTACATCGAGAAATACACACTCGGGTTCGAGGATCTGAAGGCGCGAGCAGCGGAGTTTCCGCCCGAGCGCGTCGAGGCCATCACCGGAATCGCAGCAGAGGACATCCGTAAGCTCGCACGGGAGTACGCGACGACGCAGCCTTCTGCCATACGCCAAGGCGTTGCCGTTGAGCGCAGCCCGGGTGGCGGCGATGCCATCCGTCTCATCACCATGCTTCCGGCACTAACGGGAGCCTGGCGTCATGTGGGCGGCGGCACCATCGAAATGCCGATCTGGGAGTTCCCCTTCAACTTCGATTTCATGTGCCGCCCGGACTGGATCCGACCAGGAACACGCGTCGTCAACGAACTGGAACTGGGTGCCGCGCTGACTGGCGAACTGAAGCTCGATCCACCGATCAAATCGCTGTTCGTCTACAACTCAAACCCAGTTTCGCAGGCTCCGAACGCTTCCAAGATCGTTGAAGGTCTGAAGCGCGAGGATCTGTTCATGGTGACAAGCGAGCTGTTCATCACGGATACCGCGAAGTATTCGGACATCATCCTGCCGGCAGCGATGCAGGCCGAGGTCTACGACTTGATGGTCACGTGGGGGCATCTCTACGCCTCGCTCAATCAACCCGCAATCCCGCCGCCGGGAGAGTGCGTCTCCAACGCGGAGCTGTTCCGGCGTCTGGCAAAAGTGATGGGGTTCAATGATCCCCATTTCTCCCTGAGCGACGAGGAAATGGTGGTCCGGAGCTATAACTGGGATGCGCCGGCGTTCGAAGGCATCACCATCGAGAAGCTCGAGGAGCGCGGTTGGATGCGCCTCAATGTCGGGACGCCTTCGGAGCGCGTGCCTCACGCCCAAGGCGGATTTAAAACGCCATCCGGCAAGTGCGAGTTCAAGTCGAGCCTGGCCGAGAAGGGCAACTTCGTCGCCGAGGTCTGGCGTTCCGGCTACGCGGAAATGCAGCCCGGCGGCTACGTCGATCCCGTGCCGAACTTCATTCCGCCCGGCGAGTCTCCCGTAGACAATCCGGCTCACGCCCTCCGTTATCCGTTGAACCTCATCTCGCCCAAGCCGCACGCGTTCCTGAATACGCAGTACGGGAACGAGCCCATGCAGCAGAAGCGGCAGGGAGAGCAGCTGATCCTGATAAACCCCAAGGACGCAAGTGCGCGTGGCATCAATCCCGGAAGCTACGTCAAGGTCTACAACGAGCGTGGCGCGTTTGAGGCCAAGGCGCAGTTCAGCGACGATGTCATGGCCGGGATGCTGATGACCAACGTCGGACATTGGCCGGGTCACAACCGCACGGGAAGCGCCGTCAATTCTACGACCGCGCCGCGCCACTGCAATCTCGGGAACGCGGGTGTCTATTCGGACAACCTCGTCGAGATCAGCGCCGTCTAAACAACACATAGGAGCGCCCGCACGAGAACGTGCGGGCGCTCCCTTATCCATCCCCGCTGGGCGAATACGTCAGAAAGAGAAACCTATGCCCCATGTGGTAACTGAAAACTGCAAGGATTGCCGTTTTACAGACTGCGTCTCTCACTGCCCTGTCGAATGTTTTCACGCCGATGCGGCACGGCTGTACATCAACCCAGATGTTTGCATTGACTGCAGTGCCTGTGTGGATGCGTGCCCCGTTCACGCCATCTACGAGGTGATCGATCTCCCCGAAGAAATGTCGACCTGGATCGCCATCAACGCCGAGCGATCACTCGTGCTACCCGTCATCCGCGCGCGCCAACAGCCGCTCTCCACGGCCGCCACCCGGCGCGCCGCGCTCGGCTTCTAGAGCCGAGGGCAGCTACGATGGACGGTACGGTTGGCAGCTTCCAAGTCGCGATCGTCGGCAGCGGTCCCAGCGGCTTCTACGCGGCAGAAGCGCTACTGCGCAGCACGCTGCCGGTGCACATCGACATGTTCGAGCGCCTGCCAACGCCATTCGGTCTCGTCCGCAGCGGCGTTGCCCCCGATCATCAGAAACTCAAGCAACCCATTCAGGTCTTCGAACGTATCGCGCGCGCGCCGGAGTTCAGTTTCCTGGGCAATATTACCGTCGGGGCCGACATCACGATCGACGCATTGAAGGCTGCCTATCACGCTGTCATCTTTGCCTGCGGCGCTCAGAACGATCGTCGCATCGGCATCCCGGGCGAGGATCTCAAGGGCAGCCATACGGCGACCGAATTTGTCGGCTGGTACAACGGCCACCCGGACTATAGGGATCGCATCTTCGATTTGAAGCAGGACGTCGTTGCGATCGTCGGACAAGGAAATGTCGCGGCCGACGTCTGCCGCATCCTGACGCGTCCCGTTGATGAACTCGCAATAAGCGACATCGCCGAGCACGCGCTTGATGCGCTGGCCGAGAGCGAGATTCGCGAGGTCCATATCATTGGTCGCCGCGGTCCCGCACAAGCGAAGTTCACGACCAAGGAGTTGCGGGAGCTCACTCAGCTTACCGGCACTATCGCCACGATCGATGCCGCAGAACTGGAGCTCTCCGAGATCTGCCGGGTGGAGCTCGCCAGTCCTTCGAACGTGACGGCTCAGAAGAATATGGGACTTTTCAAGTCGCTCACCGGCAATGTGCCACAGCGGGGTGCGCGCCGAATTCATTTCCGCTTCCTTGCCAGCCCGAGCGCCTTACTTGGCCGCGACCGGGTCGAGCAGCTCTCGCTTGTCCGCAACCGGTTGACCGGTGAGGCGTTCGCACAGATCGCAACGCCAACCCAGCAGTTCGAGAATATTGCGTGCGGATTGGTGTTCCGTAGCATCGGCTACAAAGGTGTCCCGATCCCCGGCATGCCGTTCGACGCCAGCAGAGGCTTGCTGCCCAATGTCAATGGACGTGTAACGCAAGGAGACACCGTCCTTCCGGGTTTCTATGTGACCGGTTGGTTGAAGCGGGGACCGAGCGGGATCATCGGCACGAACCGTGCCGACAGCATCGAAACAGTGGACGCGGTGCTGTCTGATCTGATGGCGGAAGAGCCGAGGGCTGCGCCGGGTCTCCGGGCTCTACTTCCTATGATCGAGCGCCGTTGTCCTCGGGTCGTGCACCTTTCCGACTGGTTCGATATCGATACCGCAGAGGTGGAAAGGGGCCGCATCAAAGGCAAGCCGCGCGAGAAGTTCACCCGCATCAGCGAAATGCTGGCAGTGCTGTCATGATCCACGTAAACGCCGAGGATAATCGCTTGCAGTGCGACGTGCCCAGCGGCAGGCCAACACCCGATATCACGCGAATAGTCTCCTAAAAAATGAGCGGTGTGCCCAATTGCCAACCACAGCAGCCACCGCCATCGGCAAGCACCAATTCAAATCGGCAGACCTCTAAGCGATTGAAATCAGGAGGGCTGCGGGGATCGTGCACGGCGCTTTCGCGTGGCCTGGAACTTGCTCGCTCGAACGTTAGGCGGTCGAGTGCCTTGTCCGGCCAGCCGCAAACCAAAGACAAGGTCCAAGTGTGTCCAATACAGGAGGCATGCATTGGAACTGAACTTGAATTTTGACAAGAGCGCTCCCGAGACGCTGCAGGAGCAGGCGTTCGAGCAGATCCGAAACCACATCCTGAGCGGGCGGCTTCGCCCCGGCATGATACTGCCCCCCACACGGCAGCTTGCAGAGCAGCTCAATATCTCGCGCAACACCATATCCCTCGTCTACGAGCGGCTCGCTGCCGAAGGCTATGTCGAGTCCCGTGGCCGGGCCGGCACGTTCGTCAGCCGCGCGCTGCCCGACGAGTCGCTCAATACCGATCCAAACGGCCCAAGCTCGATCGAGGCGTTGAAACTCGATCTGCCGTCCCCGATCCTTTGCTTTTCGGTGCATCCTCCGGGCCTCAACAGGCCCGACGTCGCGAACCCGCTGATTGATTTCTGGGTGGGGCGCTCTGACCCGGAGACCTTCCCTCTTGATACCTGGCGCCGGCTACTGCTGCGCAAGCTCTCGGTGGCGGGATCAAATCTCACCGAATACGGAGATCCGGCCGGTCTTTCCGAGTTGCGCCTCGCGATTGCGAGCCATCTTGGTCGCACGCGCGGCATGCTTGTCTCTGCGGATCAGGTGATCGTCACCAGTGGCTCGCAGGACGGCCTCAACCTCATTTGCCGGCTGCTCAACACGCAACATCATCCGTTCTTTATCGAGAGCCCTTGCTATCAGGGCGCCGCATTCCTGTTCCGCGGCCTCGGCGCAACCTTGTATCCGATCCCCGTCGATCAAAATGGTCTTGTCGTCGACAAGCTGCCGGAGGATCGCGGAGGTGTCGTTTTCGTTACGCCATCCCATCAGTATCCAACAGGCGCCACGCTGTCGCTTGAGCGACGACTGCAGATCCTGAAGTGGGCCAACGACACGAACAGTGTCATCATAGAAGATGATTACGATAGCTACTTTTGCTACGATGGCCGCCCCATTACCGCGCTCGCCGGCCTCGACAATGGGCAGAGGGTTTTCTATCTCGGCACGTTCTCGAAATCGCTGGGTGCCGGTCTCAGGATCGGATTCACCGTGGTGCCGAAGGAACTGGCTGAAACCGCCCGCATCATAAAATCGCAGATGAACCATGGGCAATCCTGGCTCGATCAAGCCGTGCTGGCCGAGTTCATCGAGAGCGGGCTTTACGATCGCCACCTCCGGCGCGCGCGAAAGCTCTACAAGAGCCGCAGGGATTGCCTGAAATCCAGCCTGACAAAGCATTTCGGCAGTGCAGACATCACCGGCGATGAGGGCGGACTGCATGTGGCCTGGCGCTTGCCGCATGGGTCGCCGGACGCCGCAGTTGTCCAACAGCGTGCACGCCTGAGGGGGGTTGGAGTCTATACGTTCGGAAGCGGCGCGGCCTACGACTTCGATGGCAGCTCCAGTCGTGATTTCCTCGTTCTTGGTTATAGCTCCGTCAAGGAGAAAGACATTGAGGTCGCCGTCGGCCGGCTCTCCGACTTGTTGGAGGATATGAAGCGAGAGTTCACACCCTATGTCGTATTCTCTCGACAGCAATCTGCATAGCGCGATGGGCTCTGACCCGTCACGCGGAGAATTGACTGAGAACGTCCATCAACCAAGGCACCGCAACGTGCTGCGGTAGATCATCCGAGGAGGCGTCGTGCAGACCCCGTTCTCCAACCATCTGCGCATTGCATGCCAGCATTTGCGTCATCAGAATCTTTGAACCGTTGGCGAACGTCTCGCCGAATGTCCGATCACCGAGCCCGAATATCGCGAAGCGGATGCGACTCAGGTCGGGTTTGCGCTCTTCCAGAGTTTCAAAAAACGACTGAGCGCTATCCGGAAGCTCACCGCTCCCGAAGGTCGCGCTTACCAAGACGTAGAATGTTTCCGGGTCAAGGGCCGTTGGATCGACCTCGTCCATGCTTGATACCTTGCAGTCGAAACGATCGCCCACCTTGTCCTTCAGTTTGTCACACAGGTATTCGGCGGTGCCGCTTTGGGTGCCGTAGAGAAAGTGAATTTGCATAAGCTTTTTCGGCTCGTTTATGGAGGTTCAGGAGAGCGAGTGAGGATGCCGCGCGCCCATCGACATGCGATGGATGATCGATGCTCAGTTCAGTTGGGTTGGAGGTTGTTGCGGCGTGCTTGAAGCAACTTCCTGCAGGCCGTCGTGACGAATGCACAGCGCGCCGATCGCACGTGCAGCAGTGTTCAGCCGGGACGGGTTGCTGTTCGTCGCGACTTGGCGAACGGCAGATGCCAGATGCGTGTCGCCGTGTTGCATGCAACGTCCAGCACGTATCAGTGCCATCAAGTCCTGTTCGTCCTCCGAGATGTGGGCGCAGTCCGTCGACATGGAGCCAAAGCCACACGCGCGCTCGGCGCGAAGGGCGCGAAGCAAAGATACGCAGCCCGATACGACCATGGGGCCATCGATCGCACCAAGGCGTTCCTCTGCGGTATCAAATGCGCGGATCCAGCAAACCAACTGGTTGTGTTCGAGCCCTGCACAGAGCGTTCTCAAGACGTGCAGGATCAGGAGTTCGATCGGCTTGAGGTCCCATGCAGACAATAGAGGCAAGTCGGGATGCTGACACTCAGTCAAAGCTCTTATCCTTCTTCGCCGGCCCGAGATCTCGACCAAACCGGCAGGATGAAGACGCAGTAACTAATATACTATACCGTAATTTTCAACAATATGTTCGGGAGTGGTTCGACCTCCCGGTCAGTTCCCTCGCGAGCTCCAGCGCTGCAAGCGGTTGATGTCGCCGACCGGATTATCGAGAGCTCCGGACAAATCATCCCAGACTGGCGGCGCAGTATATGGTTGGGGTAAAATGCTCGGCAATTCAGTTGGAAAGGCCTTGGAGCGCATGTCGGACCGACTTGGCACATCGAGGAATGGCCAGTTCTTCGCGCGCAATCTCGACTGGAACCTCGTCAAACTGTTCCTTGGCATCGTGCGCTCGGGCGGCATCGGGACCGCGGCGCGCGCGCTCAACAAGCAGCAGCCGACCGTCAGCGCGGGATTGAAGCGCCTCGAGGAGCACGTCGGCGCGACGCTGTTCGTTCGAACCGCGCGGGGCGTGGCGCTTACGCCAGCCGGCAGGACCTTCCTGACCGCGGCAAAGGAGATCGAGGTTCTCATTTCCGGAATGCCCGGCGAAGCCGCGCGCGCCTCCGGGCGCCTGCAAGGCATTGTGACCGTGCGCGTGATCTCGGATCTCGTCTCGCCGGAGTTCGATCAGGCGATGGTGACCTTCCATCAGCTCAACCCCGAGGTCGAGATCCGTCTCGACATTGCGCCGTGGCGGGAGGTTGTGATGTCGGTCAAGGATGGCTCGGCCGATATTGGCATCGCCTGCGACGGCGCCACCAGCACCGATCTGTTTCACCGTCCGCTGATGCGCGAGTGGCAGCAGCTCTATTGCGGTCGGGCGCACGCGGCTTTTGGCAAGGGCATTCACGATCCAGCCGACCTTACCGACGAGGTCTTCATCCTGACCGGAGAGGATGAGCCGGCGGAGCTGGCGAGCTTCCGTCAGCGCTATGGCCTCGGCCAACATGTGGGCGGCTCGGCGGAAACCTTGCACGAGGTCAAGCGGCTCATTCAGATCGGTATCGGCGTCGGTTTCCTGCCGACGGTCGTTGCTGCCGACGCGGTGGATGCCAAGGAGCTGTGGCCGATGCTGCGTGCCGATATTCTGCCGACCTACCACGTCTACCTGATTACGCGCGGCAAGGAGCTGAGCCCGCCCTCCCGAGCCTTGCTCGACGTGATCGAGGCGCATCTGCAGCCTGAGGAGGTTGCCGAGCACGCCACGTCATAGATTCAATCTATGACCGCCATCGATCGATAACTGCTACTTGCACACACTGATCCAGGTCATCGTGACCTGGATCGGAGGAGCCGCGGTGGTGGAAATCAGCGATACATTCGGTCTGTGGACGCGTTCGCTGATCGTCTGGCCGGACGGACGCCGGGATACGACGACGTTTGCCGGCTGGCTGCAGGGACCGACGCTGTTCGCCGATCTCCGCCAGCCGGTCGATCCCCCTTCGTTCGATGGCGTCGCGTGCCTCAACGATCTCGGGCCGGTCCATTTCCACTGGCTCGCGCGCCAGGAGGGCTTTGCGGGCCGTTTCGTTCGCGCCGGCGACGCTTTCGAATGGCAGCGGATCATCGATTTTCAGTGCACGAGCGCCAACAGCGACGCCGGATATCTCGTTTTTGAGGACGACGTTCTGGTCGAGCAGGGACGCGACATCCCTTACATCGAGCACTGGCATCGCGCAGCCCGCGAGGTTTCACCACTGTTTGCGGCCCGCTTGCAGGATCCTGGCGGCCGCCAAGGGGTCATCGTCCGCGCCGGCGCCATCTTCATGTATGTCCGTGACCGCGCCAAGCCGCTCGCCTTCAATGGCTCGCTCCCGGACATGGTTCTCAACAGCACCGCAGGCGAGGCGCGGGCGCTTCTCGATTGCGAGATTTCGCTCGGTCATGTCAGCGGTGACCACTGGACCATCGAGCGTTCGAGCTTGCCTTACCGGGTCGGGACGAACCTTTCGGCGTCGTTCGCCGCTGACCACACGAGCGTCGCCGTCTCGGATCTCGCCGACGACGGTACGGCATTCACGCGCCGCTGGGCGATCGTCGACCTCGATGTCGGCGCGCCGAACAAGACCATCCAGGGATCGGAAGTCGACGAGGCGGGATCACCCCTAGTTTTTTCAGAGACCGGGAGAGCCTCATGATCGCACCTGTCGTCCGGCACCTTGTAGCCTGCGCTTGCGGGCTAGTTCTCGTCACATCAGCATCGCTGGCGCCGGCCCACGCCGAGAAGACCTTCAAGATCGCATGGTCGGTCTACACCGGATACATGCCATGGCCCTACGCCGAGCATGCCGGCATTATCGACAAGTGGGCGAAGAAGTACGGCATCAAGATCGAGGTCACGCAGGTCAACGACTATATCGAAGCGATCAACCAATACACGGGGGGCAAGTTTGACGGCGTGACGTCGACCATCATGGATGGCCTGACGCTGCCGGCCGTGGGCGGTGTCGATACGACCGTTCTCATCGCCTGCAACTACTCGGATGGAAACGACGGCATCGTGCTCAAAGGGAAAGGCAAGACGATTGCCGATCTCAAAGGCAAGAAGCTCAACCTCGTGCAGTACTCGATCTCCCACTACATGCTGGCGCTTGCGTTCAAGAAGCACGGTGTCGACGTCGGCGACGTCAAGCTTCAGAACATCTCGGACGCGGATTTCATTGCTGCCTTCCAAACACCGGATGTCGACGCGGTGGTGGCGTGGAACCCGGCCTATGTCGAGCTGAAGAAGCTGCCCGATATCAGCGTGGTCTTCGATTCCAAGGAGATTCCCGGAGACCTCGTCGATGGCTTCCTTGTCAACACCAAGACGTTGAATGAGAACCCCGAGCTTGGGAAAGCATTGACCGGCGCGTGGTTCGAGGCAATCGAGGTCATCAAAGGCAGCGACGAGAAGTCAGCGGCGGCGCGCAAGTACATGGCCGAGATGTCCGGCACAACCGTTGAAAGCCTGAACTCCCAGCTTGAAACAACATCGTTCTACGAACCCGCCGCAGCAGCCGCTTTTTCTCGGTCTCCCGAGTTGGTGACGGCGATGGACGAGATCCGGACCTTCACTTTCGACAGCGGGCTCATGGGCGCCTCAGCCAAGACCAAGGACGCGATCGGCATCGCGCTTCCAGGAAGCACCCTCGGTGATGCGTCGAACGTCAAGCTCAGGATCGACGACACGTTCACGCAAATGGCTGCCGACAACAAGCTCTAGGCAACGGGCGCTTCCTATCCGCGTCACGATCTTCATGAGGACCACGATGAGCAATCCAGCACACTTTTCCAGCGTTCCGCTGGTCGACATCACCAAGCTGCGCACCGGCACACGCGCCGAGCAGCAGGCGGTAGCCGAGGAGCTCGGCAAGGCCGCGCGCAACGTCGGCTTCGTCTATGTGACCGGTGGCGGCGTCGACGAGGTGCTTTTCGAGGGTGTGCTTGATGCGACCAAGCGGTTCTTCGCCCTGCCCTTCGACGAGAAAATGAAGGTCTACATCGGCAATTCCAAGAACCACCGAGGCTACGTGCCGGAGGGCGAGGAGGTATTTGCCTCGGGCAGCAAGGACAAGAAAGAGGCCTACGACCTCTCGATAGATTTGCCCGCCGACGATCCGGACTATGTCGCCGGCAACCCGCTGCTCGGGCCGAACCAATGGCCGGATATGCCCGGCTTTGCGGTCGCCGTGGATGCCTACTACAAGGCCGTATTCGACTTGGGCCGCGTGCTGTTGCGCGGGTTCGCCATGGCAATCGGCGAAGAGCCGACGTTCTTCGATCGTTACGTCACCAAGCCCCCGAGCCAGCTCCGGCTGATCCACTATCCGTTCGATTCGAGCGCAGAGGACCGCCCCGGCATCGGCGCGCACACAGACTACGCGTGCTTCACGCTGCTGCGCTCGACGTGCCCCGGGCTCGAGGTCATGAACGGCGCCGGCGAGTGGATCGACGCGCCGCCGGTGCCCGGCGCCTTCGTCGTCAACATCGGCGACATGATGGAGATCTGGACCAACGGCGAGTTCGTCGCCACATCGCATCGCGTGCGCAAGGTCTCAAAGGAGCGCTACTCGTTCCCGCTGTTCTTCGCCGCCGACTATGACACCGTCGTTGCGCCGCTCCCGCGGTTTACCAAGGGAGAAAGGCCGGTTCGCAAGTCGCTCAAGGCCGGGGAGCATCTGTTCGCCCAGACCATGCAAAGCTTCACGTATCTGAAGGAGCGCCGCGCCCGTGGCGAAATCGTACTGCCGGAGGGATCGGCCCCGCTCTCGTCTTTCGGCCAGGAAGCGCAGCAGAAATATTGATCAGGCGCGATCATCATCGGAGGCGCCCCGGGATCGGAGGCCCCAGATTGAAGGCTCGGCGGCCATATACGCTCTGAGCTTGACCTCGTCCTGACGCGTTATCGGCCCGCTGGCGAATACCCGCAACATGAAGAGCTTTCCGACGACCAGGACGAATTTCAGAGCCACTTGTCCGAGCAATCGCATGGCCACCTCGTGATGGAGGAAACCAAAAGCTATGCAATTCTTGTACCTGCGAGGAGGAAGCGCGTAAGGCAGGAATCTTGTTCGTCCGCGCGAAGAGCTTCCGTGACGCAGGATTTCGACCTGACGGACGCTCTTGGCCTTCGTGGGGCCAGGGACCGGTATCCGACCCCCACTTACGACCTAGTGCGTGGCGACCCCGGCAACACGGAGATGATTCCGATGGGTCAGAGACGGTTGAAGCAGCGCTCGGCGCTCAGCAACGTTTGCGGGAACTGTGATTCCGCTTCATGATGCTTCAAAAGCGGAAGCGCACGCTACCTGTCGCATCGTGCTGTGTCGTGGTCTCACTAAATGCGCCTGAGTACGTTACGCCGACCTCCGCCCCTGAGATATCCATGAGCTGGATCCCTGCGTCGATTTTAGCTACGGCGGCGTCGAACGGTTCGGTGATGCGGATATCCGAAAGACCGTTTGGAGAGGCCCTGAACTGAGTCTTAGTCTCCCACTCGTCGCTGCGGTTGAGTGCAACGCCAGCTCGAACGAAGCTACGTGCGAAGCCACTTTCGGAAAACTGCATTTCCGTCGAGAGCTCAAGGCCCGGTGTCACCGTAACCAGGCGCTCCGTCACTTTCGGGAATGCCAGGTTGGCGAGGCCGACGCCCGTCTCCTCATAGCGATCGATGCGCGCAAAGTAGGCATCGATATCTACGTAAGGTGTCATCTGGAAAATCGGCTTTCCGAAAGCGTACGATAGGTGCAAGCGCGGATTAATAGCCCACAGCTCTGAACCGCCGACCGCGATACCATTGATGCCGTCAAATGCGATCGTCTTGTCGGTGAAGATGGCGTGCTCGTCGATTATGAAATCTTGGTCCTGGGTGTCCTGGATTCCCTCGTACTCCGAGTAGGTCTGCTCGAAGCCGTCGATCTTGACCACACGCCGCGTCGTGAAGTCGTTCCTCGTGCCACCGACAGAGAGGCTCATGCCGAACGGGCCGCTGCGATACGTCATCGTCACGTTCGCCTGGTTCACCTCGGTATCCGTGTTCGAGATATGCAGTCCGTTGTACGCCTTGTCCGACGATCCGTTACCGGTCTCGAATCCGAGGCCGATGCCGAAAGCGTCCGACACCGGTGCATGGAGGCCGACCGTGAAGGCACGATACTCGTCGTCCGTTTCGGGAGCGCCGAGCACATCGTCTCGCTCGTAGGCGCTGTAACGTCCAGCGGCCCAGATGCACCCACGGCGGCTGTAGAAACCTGCCGCGGTCGGCAGTTCAGGGCATTCGTCCGTTGCGTCTAGGAATGAGGTGAGCCGGCGCTTGGCGAACTCGAACACGTGCGGTGCCGCGCTCGGCGTCAGCGTGACGATGGCGAGACCCAGGGCCTCCTCGTCTGGCTGGAAACGCAAGAGATTGATCAGGCGATTGAACGGATCATCGATCGCAATTGCGTTCTCGATATCCGTTAAGCCTGCCCCCATGCGGAACACGTTCGGATCTGTGACGCCCGAGCCCGCGAGCAAGTCCTCAAAGGCCGGCTTTTCGGCGAACAGAACAAGATCGGTTAAGCTGTCGACGCGAGTCATGAAATTGAAGCCGACCGCAGGTGGATTGGTGAACGGCTCGAAGTTATCGTCGGTCATTCCGCCAGCGGCGGTCATGATCGTATATTCGGTGAATGCTTGATCTATGCTGTGAAACAGAAGCCGCCCGCTACCACCAACCACCGCCGTACCCGTAACGTTCATCAGGTCTGTGGTCTGTGTGTTGAGATCGATATCCAGAGGCAGGCTGCCGAAGCTAGTTTGCACGAAGTTGCCCCAGAGCGCCGTCGTCTTGAGCTTGCCGAGACCGCCAATTTCGAAAGCCCCGTCGTTTGTCAGAAGATTTGGTGCCGGCGGCGGCGCGTTGGTGTCTAAGAGGCGGATGTCATCATCTGTGATCATCAGGCCCGCGAGTTCATTGTGAATCGTGTTCGTGCCGGAGCCGAGGC
>NZ_JADZBI010000124.1 GCF_020852195.1 Hyphomicrobium sp.
CGGCGGCGTGCAGCGCTGGCGGCCCCAGAGATAGGAGCGATGCCAGCCGGAGCGGTCCCTCTGGCACGAGGAATGGAGGCCGTGCACGCGGATCACCTCGGACGTGGCGCCCGCGGACGAGGCATTGCCCGCGACGCCGAGCGGCGCCGCCTGCGCGACAGGCGCGAAAAGTCCGATGCAGAGCGCACCGGCAACACCGGCAAGAAGTGTCTTCATAGGTCGTCACCTCCCTGGGCTGGCCTGTCATGGATGCGGCCCGGAATCGTAAGGCCTATCCAGTGCAAGCCGATTGAGGAACAAAGGCATAACACGCTGGACTCCCCCATTGCGGGAGAACGTGCCATACGGTTTTTCTTTGCATAACCGCAGATGAATCGGAGATGAACGCTCCGTCCGAGCCCTCCCCCAGGTGTCATTGCAACGCTCCGAGCATCAGGTCGCCGTCGTCGGCGGCGGACCCGCGGGTCTCATGGCCGCCGAGACGCTCGCCACCGGCGGCGCCGCGGTCACGCTCTACGAGCGCATGCCGCGCGTTGCCCGCAAGCTGCTTCTCGCCGGACGCGGCGGCCTCAACCTCACGTATAGCGAGCCGCTTGAAAAATTCCTGACCCGGTACCACGAAGCGGCCCCGCGCTTGCGCGCCGCCATCGCGGCATTCCCGCCGGACGCGCTGCGTGCCTGGTGCGAGGCGCTGGGCCAGGAGACCTTCGTCGGCACCAGCGGCCGCGTCTTTCCGCGCGCCATGAAGACGTCGCCCTTGCTCAGGTCCTGGCTGCAGCGCCTGAGCGATCAAGGCGTCAAGATCCGCCTCGGCCATCAGTGGCTCGGCTGGGACAACGACGGCAGGCTCCTGTTCGAGACGCCGGAGGGCCGCATCGCCGTCGACGCCGCGTGCACGGTGTTGGCGCTCGGCGGGGCGAGCTGGCCGCGCCTCGGCTCGGACGCAAGCTGGCGTGCGCCGATCGAGGATGCGGGCATCCGCATCACGCCGCTCGCGCCTGCGAACTGCGGCGTTCGCGTCGCGTGGAGCGACGTATTCCGCACGCGCTTCGCCGGTCAGCCGTTGAAGCGCATCGCGCTGACCCTCGGCGCCGAGACGGTCCGCGGCGAGGCGATGATCGCCGCCGAAGGCCTCGAAGGCGGCGCGGTCTATGCGCTTTCCGCCCCGATCCGCAACGCGATCGTAGCGCACGGCACGGCCGGGCTCCACATCGACCTGCGCCCCGACGAGTCCGAGACGGAACTGGTCGCGCGCCTCGGAAAGCCGCGCGGAAAGCAGTCGCTCGCGACCTACCTGCGCAAGGCCCTGCACCTCGACGCGCCAGCCATCGGCCTGCTGCAGGAGGCCGCGCACGCGGCGGGCACGCCGCTCGGCGCATCTGGTCCCGAGGCCATCGCGCGCCTGGTCAAGGCCGTGCCGATCCGCGCCACCGGCCTCGCCCCCATCGACCGCGCCATCTCCACCGCCGGCGGTATCGCGTTCGACGACATCGACGCGTCCTTCATGCTTCGCGCGCGGCCCGGCACATTCGTCGCTGGCGAGATGCTCGACTGGGAAGCCCCGACCGGCGGCTATCTGCTTCAGGCCTGCTTTGCCACCGGCCGCGCTGCGGCGTTGGGCGCCCTGACCTATCTCGCCGGAGCGTGAGGGTGCGTGCTGCACCACCTAACCTTCGATCTCGCTCCTTAGCAGCTCCAGCTCCAACCACCGCTCCTCTGCGTCTGTAAGCGCGCCTTGCACCTCGGTAAGCTCGTCCGAGATCGCCGCAAACCGTTTGCGGTCGCGCATATAGAGGTCCGGATCGTCGAGCATCCGCGATAGCGCCTTCTGCTTCGCCTCGAGCGCGGCGATCTCGCCCGGCAGTGTCTCGAGCGCGTGCTTGTCCTTGAACGAGAGGCGCCGCTTCACGGTCGGCGGCGCGGCGTCCGCGGCCTTCGCAGGCTTCTCCTCCGTCGCCGCCTTGGCGCGAACCTCGCGCCTGGCGAGATCCGCCCCGCGCTGCGCCAGCATGTCCTGATAGCCGCCCGCATACTCGGTCCAGCACCCGCTCCCCTCGGGCACGATCACGCTCGTCACCACGCGGTCGAGGAAATCGCGGTCATGGCTGATGAGCAGCACCGTGCCCTTGTAGTCGGCCAGCACGTCCTCGAGCACGTCGAGCGTCTCGAGGTCGAGATCGTTGGTCGGCTCGTCGAGCACCAGAAGATTGGACGGCGTGGCGAGCGCGCGCGCCAGCATCAGCCGCCCGCGCTCGCCCCCCGAAAGAGCGCGGATCGGCGTCAGCCGTTGCTCGGGCGCGAACAGGAAGTCCTTCATGTAGGCGACCACGTGCTTGCGCTCGCCGCCGATCGAGACCGTGTCACCCCGCCCGCGCGTCAGCGCCTCCGACAGCGTCCAGGTGGGATCGAGGCTCTCGCGGCCCTGATCGAGCGTCGCCATCTCGATGTTGGCGCCGAGACGGACCTCGCCCGCATCCGGCTGAAGGGTTCCGGTGAGCAGCGAGACGAGCGTGGTCTTGCCCGAGCCGTTCGGCCCGACGATGCCGAGCCGGTCGCCACGCATGAGCTTCAGCGAGAGATTGCGCACGATGACGTGGTCGCCGAACGATTTCGAGATCCCCTTCGCTTCGATCACGAGGCTGCTCGACGTCTCCGCCTCCGCCACCGATAGCGTCGCCTTGCCCTGCACGGCGCGATACTCGCGTCGCTGCTGCCTGAGCTTGCGCAGCTCCGCCATGCGCCGCACGTTGCGCTTGCGCCGCGCCGTGACGCCGCCGTGCACCCAATGCTCCTCCGCCACGATCTTGCGATCGAGCTTGTGCTGGCGCACCTCGTCCTCGGCCAACTCCTGGTCGCGCCAGTCCTCGAAGGCGCTGAACGGCAGCTCGACGCGCCGCGCCGTCCCGCGGTCGAGCCACACTGTCGTGCGCGAGAGCTTTTCGAGGAAGCGCCGGTCGTGGCTGATGATCACCATGGCCGCGCGCGACTGCGCGAGCCGCCCTTCGAGCCATTCGATGGCGGGCAGGTCGAGATGGTTGGTCGGCTCGTCGAGCAGCAGGATCTGGGGTTCAGGCGCGAGCACGTGCGCCAGCGCCGCGCGCCGTGCTTCACCGCCGGAAAGGTGCGCCGGATCCTCGTCACCGGTAAGGCCAAGGTCTTCGAGAAGATGGCGCGCCCGGTGCGGATCGTCGCTCGCGGCGAGTCCCGCCTCCACGTAGGCGAGGGTGGTCGGATACTGCGAGAGATCCGGCTCCTGCGGCAGGTAGCGCACGAGCGCGCCCGGTTGCACGAAACGGCTGCCGCGGTCGGGCTGGACCAGTCCGGCTGCGATGCGGAGCAGCGTGGATTTCCCGGATCCGTTACGCCCGACGAGGCAGATGCGCTCGCCCGCGCCGACCGCAAGATCGACGCCGGTGAGCAGCGGCGTACCGCCGAACGTGAGTGCGATGTCCGTGAGCTGGAGGAGAGGAGGGGCCATGAGGTTCCGGAGCTGTGGCTGATGCGCGTCTATACAAGGTTCCGCGCGCAGAAAGCCAGCTCCCCCTCACTCGGAAGCGATTGGTCGGCCGCTCGCGCACTCTTCACCTCTCCCCGTCCATGCGAAGCATGGCTCCGCTATGACGGGGAGAGGCAAAGCGGTCGCGCCTTCCTTCACCTCTCCCCTGTGGGGAGAGGTCGCGCCGCGGGAGCGGCGCGGGGGAGGGGGAGCCACGGCTACTGCGCCTGCACCATGGCGTTGATGGCGTCGAACGTGGTGCGCCCGAACGCGCCGTCCACCGATCCGCTGTAGTAGCCGCCGGCAGCGAGGCGTTGCTGCAGCGCTCTGCGGAAGTCGCGGCTCCAGGCGCGGCTGTTCTGCATCATCTGCTGGTAGGTGAACTGGTAGCGCCGCTCCAGCGCCTGGTAGATGTAGCCGGCCGCCATGTTTGGATCGCGCGAAACGCCGATCCCCTTATCGTAGTGATAAGCCAGATTGTGGATGGCGAGCAGTTGTCCGCGCTTGGCCGCCTCGATGTACCATGCCGCCGCCGTAGCGGGGTTCTTCTCCACGCCGCGTCCCGTCGAGTACATGGTGCCGAGCGCCGCCATGCCTTCCGCATCTCCGAGGTCGGCCGCCCGCTTGTACCACTGCACGGCCTGCAGGTGGTCCGCCTCGAGCCCGCCGCCACCCTCGAACATGAGTCCGACCGCCACCATCGCCGGCGTGTAGTTGGCCTCGGCGGCCTTCTTGAACAGGTTGATCGCCTCAAGCGGATCGCGCATCAGGCCCTCGCCGTCGCGGTACATGCGCCCGAGCCGGAACAGGGCGGCAACGTTTCCGGATTCCGCCGATTTGCGGATCCAGCGCTGGGCCTCCGTGACGTCCTTGACCGTGCCGGTGCCCGACGCCAGCGCGTCCCCGTAGAGCAGCATGCCGTTCGTGCTGCCTGCGAGCGCCGCCTTCTTGAACCAGGAGACGGCCTCCTCCGCATCGCGTTGCACGCCGGTGCCGTTGGTGTAGAGCCTGGCAAGGAACATCATGGCCGGCGTGCTGCCGCGGTCCGCGAGATCGCGCAGCGCCGAGAGATAGCCGGTGGCGTCGTCACCTACGCGCCAGACGGTCAGCGTGCCCTGCGAGCCCGGCGTCCGCGCCTTGACCGCCTCGAGAAATTCGGAGGTGTGCGTGATCGGCGTGCCGTCGAGCGCGGTCACGAAGTCCCCGAAGCGAAGGCCGGCCTGTGCGCCCGGCGCACCGGGCGTCGTGTCGACGACGAAGATCCCCGCCTCGCCGTCGAGGCCGAGCGCGGAGGCGAGCGCGGGGTCGTTGACGCCGTCGAGACGGATGCCGACGTAGGCGAGTTGTTCCTGGCCGGGCCAGGGCTGGAACGCGATCGGCACCTGGATCGACTGCCCGCTGAGGCGCAGTCCCTGTCCCGGCACCGCGTCGCCTCCCCCGACCGGCGGAAACGGGAGCTCGGGCGTGGACGGTGCGCTCGACGACGAGCCGCTGCCCGGAGGCAGCAGCCGGATGATGTCGCGGTCGTCGCTCTCGTCATCGGCGACGCGCAGGATGTCCGTGCGGGACGCTCCGCCATGTCCGAGCCCGGAGAGGGACGGTGCCGCGGACGAGCAGGATAGGGGCGCGGTGAGCAGCAAGGCGAAGGCTGCCGTCAGCGCACGGAGTGAGAGGCCTCTCATCGGTCGGCCTAGCGTGATTGCGTCGAGCGGGGAGTCTAATGCCGGCCGTTGTGGCGGGCAACGCCGCTCACGACCGACAGCCAGGCGCAACGTCGCAACTTGCTGGCGCACACCGGTGCGCACGCCGTCATGCTTCATGATGGCCAGGGACCCGATATGCTAGAGACCCGATCGCGCTCTATGTCGAGGCCGGCTTCCATTCGCCCGGCGCGGTCTGGCAGAAGATTGCCGTGTTGGTGGTTTTCTCGTCGGCCGTCTCCTGGCCCTTCTTCTTGCGCAGCTCGAGCTCGGTCGTGACCTTGCGGCATTGGGTGTCGGGCGGGATCTCGCCGATGCGCACGAGCTCCTCGTCGACGACCGGCTTGGCCGCCGGCTTCTTGGCGTCCGCCGGGGGCGCGGCCGGCGGTGCCGCGTCGGTTGCTGTGGAGGAGCCCGTCGAGTCGGACGCATATCCGCTTGGCGGAGAGGCACCTTTGCCCGCGTCGGGCGCGACGACCGTGTCGGCCGCGACCAGGATCGCAGGATCGTCCTTGAGATCGGACGCTTTCTGCGTCGGCTCGGCGACGATCGTCACCTGCTTCTTGCCATCCTTCGACGTGTAGGTGTCGCTGACGCGCTGCTCGGGATCCTTGGCGACGACCACCTTGGCACGCCGGGCGACCTCGCGCCGCTCGTGCCGCGACAGATGCTCGAAGATCACGACGCCCACCGCCACCGCGGCGACCACGCCGAAGGCCTTGCGGAACGGTCCGCCGAACAGGATGACGCCGCCGATCACGGGCGCCGCCACGCCGGGCAGGATGCGGGCAGGCGCTCGCACCACCTTCTTGAACGCCCGGCGGATGCCGAACTGGGCGTCCGCCGGCGGCGGCAGGCTGGTGATCGCAACCGAGGCCGCGAGAGTAACGCAAAGGATGCGTGCAAGCATATCTCGACTCCCCTGGAGTGCTCTCGCCCGGGCCTCCGGCGGGTTGGCCGGCGGCCGGGGCGATCCCGGGATCCGGGCCGGAGAATATCCGAACTGGCCCTATCTCGGGAGTGGGAATCTACCCCCGCCGTCAATGAGGGTTTACGCCCTTAGCGGAGGCCCTTTTCACGGGCGCTGCACCGCCAACCCGTAGGGGGAAAATCGACAACCATCTGGATGGAGATCCGGCGTTGCGCTAGGAATCGCGCGTGAGGGGTGACGGTCGCCGGGTCGATATGCCGCTTGAGAAACGAGGGACGTCCTGCGGCTTCTGGGGGCGCCTCATCGCCCTTTTTGTGGCAGCCCTGAGCGTGGCCGCGCCGGCCTCGTTTGCCGCACGCGCGTTCGACGCCCGCCGCGTCGAGCCCTCGGTCTACAAGATCTACACTTTTATCCCCGCCAAGAATAACCAGTTCAGCATCTCCTCGGGATCGGGCTTCCTGATCTCGGGCCGTCGCTACGTTGTGACAAACTTTCACGTGATCGAGGGCGGCGCGCGGTTCTATATCGCCTTCCGCAGCGGACGTGAGGCCAAGCTCGTCGAGGCGCGCCTCGCCGAGAAGCGCCCGAATGTCGACCTCGCCCTCCTCGAGGCGCGTGAGGATCTGCCCGGCGAGGTGCTGAAGCTCGGTGAGTACGAGCCGGAGAAGCTGGCCGAGGTGGTCGCCATCGGCTTTCCCGGCGCCGCCAACCTCAACAGGGAGCTGGTGCCGGGGGCGGACGCGCAAGGCGTACCGCTGACCGACCTCGACTCGACCGTCACCACCGGTATCGTCTCGCGCATGACATTCACCAACCTCAAGGTCAGCGAGAGCCAGATCCTGAGTGCGCGCACGGTGCAGCACAATTCGGCGATCAACCCCGGCAACAGCGGCGGTCCGCTGTTCGATTCCTGCGGCCTCGTGGTAGGCGTGAACACGCTGCAGGGCCTCAACTCGCAGGGCTTGTTCTTCTCCATCCACGCGGGCGAGGTGGGCCGCTTCCTGCGCGAGGGGCAGATCCCGTTCTCCTACACGACGCGCGCATGCGGCGGGACGCTGAGCTCGAGCCTCGTTCCGCTCGCCGTCGGCCTGACTGCCGCGCTGGCGCTCGCGGTGGCGGCGTTCCTGCTGCGCAGAGAGCGTGCGCCGGCCTGGCTCGAGGCGATCCCAAGGGGATTGGCGCGCCTCGCCGCATCGAAAGCCGGAGGGTCGGTGAAGAAGAAGCCGGGACAGCGTGCTCTGCCCGCGTCCGCATCGGCGGGCGATCTCTGCCTGCGCCCTGTCGAGGGAGGCCCGCCCATCCGTCTTGACGTGAGCGGCCGGGCGCTCACCATCGGCCGTGGCCCGGGCAGCGACCGCACGGTGGCGAGCGATACCGTCTCCAAGATCCACGCGCGCCTCGCCTACGACCGCAAGGCCGAGCGCATCCGCATCACCGATCTCGGCTCGTCGAACGGAACCTATCTAAATGGCGCGCGCATCGCCGAGGCCGACGCCGCCCTCGGCGCGCATGTACGCCTTGGCACCGTGGAGTACACGGTCGCGCGCGAGCTGCGGGCGGCGGAGCCTGCGTCGGGTGCCGCCGCACGCGGCGGCTGGATGCTGTCCGGCTTCGACCCATCGGGCAGAGCCGTGCAGTTCGAGCTGCGCCCCGCCACCGACAAGGCTTCGGGCCGCGAACTTCCGGCCACCTGGACCTTCGGCCGCGATCCGAGCCGCGCCAACTTTGTCATCGACGACTCGAGCGTGTCGGCGCTGCACGCTCAGCTCATGTACAACCCGGGCGAGGCGCTGATGCTGCGCGACATAGGTTCCATGAACGGCACCCGTCTCGACGGCGAGAGCATCGGCGGCCGCACCGTGACGCTGCGCGACACAGGCCCGGAGATCGCCTTCGGCCTCGCCGCCCTGCGCCTCTCGCGCCTGACGGGTTAGCGGCCATGGCATTGTCGGGGGGCGGTGATACGGGGCTTCGATCTGGAATGAACAGCTCTAGTCGCCGCTTTGTCCGGCGAGCATGCGCGACAGTCCGCGGCGCAGCCCGATAGGCAGCGCCTCGACGCCACGCTTCAGCGCCGTTTTTGCGAACCCAATGTAGACCACGGCATAGAGCCGTCCGGCGAACGAGACCGGCAATGCCCAGTCGCGCACGGCAACCGCGGCATCCGCCCATTCGAGCTTGTAGCGGTCACCGGGCGCCAGCAGGTCGAACACGGCCATGCCGTCGGCGAAGGCGCCCCGGATGCTGTCCTCCATGAGCAACGCGCCGACAGACGATTTCTCGAACTCGAGATCGTAGGCGATGACGTGGGTGGCGGTGCGCCCTTTGCAGCGCACGCCGATTTCGAGCGCGACGGGGCGGCCGGCCGAGACGAGACCCATCACATGGCACCCGGCCGGATGCGATGCCGCGCGCGTGGCGTCGGCGAAGAAGGCGGCCGTCCTAGGATCGCTCAACGCCGGCGAGACGAGTCCACGCTCATGCAGCCACCGGCGCTTGAGGGCGAACGTCTCGGCGGCGAGGCCCTCGGCTTCGGCGCCGTCCGTGTAGCAGACCGTGGCGAGAGCCCCACGCTCGGCGAGCTTGCGCCTGAGGCGGGTGCGCTTGCGGCGCGCGTTGTTCGAGTAGCGGCCCTCGTAGACGGCGAATGTCGGCGCGCTGACGAGATCGAGGTAGGGTGCGGCGAGCTCGGCGGTCACCATGGCGTTCATCTCGGCAAGCAGTGGCGCGATGGCCGAATCCTCGCGCACCTTGCGAAGCTGCATGACGCTCGCGCCCGTACGGCGGGTGACAAGATCACAGGCGCTGCGCAACAGGCTGCGCGCGTCGGGCACGTCGTCGATCAGCACGTCGCCATATTGGCTGACGGGCTCGCCCATCCAAGACAGCCGCTTGAGCATCCCGATGCGCTCGAGCACCAGCGGCCAAACCATCACGAGGCGCCCATCGACGCGGCCGGTGACGATCGCGAGCTGCGGCCCGGCCGCTCCGGGCTCGGGAAGGAAGTGATTGGCCCAGTGCCAGAGCCAGTTGAAGGTCTGGAACATGTGGATGTCGCGGCCGGCGCGCGCGAAAAGATCGTTCCACGACGTCTCGAGCGCATCGAAGCCCGCGCGCGTCGTGACGAGGTCGAGCGTGATCTCGGTCGCCCGGTCCGGACCGGCGGCGCCTGCATCCCGGACGGCATGCTGCGCGCCCGGAGCCCGCGGGGCATCCTGGAGCTGGCGCTCGAAAGTGCGCACGGGCAGCACGGACATGAGGGCAATCTCTAACGCATGACAAAACGCCGTCCCGAAATGGGAAGCGGGCGACCGGCAGCGATAGTCCCATAAAAAGGATAATGATTTGGTGAGATCGGCGGCCTCGGCTACGGCGTCAGGCGTGTGCGATTTCGACCAGCACGAGCACCAGGAGCAGCACGACGAGGACCCAGAGCGCCGCCGCGCCGCGCCGCGTCTGCGCGCCGACGCCGAACAGCGCAACGAGCGCCACCACGGCGGCCGAGAGGAGGTTGATCATGATCAGGCCGGCGATGCCGAGACCGCGCGATCCCTCCCAAGCGCCTTCAATGAAGGTCGCGCCGGCAATGCCGATCAGGACGGCGCCGAGCAGGCGCGGCCAGAAGCCGCTCGCCGAGGCCGGCAGGCCGAGGATCTTGATCGTGGCGAGCGGGGCCAGCACGAGCGCTGCACCGCCCGCGAGCTTGAGAAGCGTTTCGAGCCACAAGAGCTGTTGCACGGCGGATCACATGGAAATGACGGAGGCGGACGCCCGGAAAGCCGCAAGCAAGGCAACGTCGGGAGCGCGAGCGGCTAGTTGCCGCCAGCCTTCTCGGCCTGCTTCTCCCACCAGTCGCCGGACCCGAACTTGGGACCGGAGTCCTCCACGCCGCTGTCACCGAAGAGGCCGCTGAAAAATCCCTCGTCGTCCTTCTTCGCGACGACGGCTTTCTTGGGCGGCTCGTAGTCTCCGGCCAGCAGCCTGCCGAGATCCTGCTTGATACCGGCCGTCTTGCGCTCGGAGCAATAGTTGGTCTCGTCCGCCGCCGCCTTCATCACCCCGTTGTAGCTGACCTGGTAGATCTTCTCGATCTGGGCAAGCTGTTCGTTCGAGGCGCCGAGGCCGACCTCGTGCGCGAGGTAGGAGGCCTTGAGCTTGGCGGTGTCGAAGTTATAGCCGCACTTCGCCGCGCGCGCCGAGACAGTGCCGACCTGGAAGGCACGATCGGTCGGGCTGGAGGTGGGCGCAGGCGGCACGACGGCGACCGTCTGGGCGATCGGGGCCGCTGCGGCGCCGGCAGCCGGCGGCGTGGGTGCTTCGCCCAGGATCGACGCCGTCGACACGCCATTGCCGCTCGACGAGCAGCCCGCGAGGGCGGCGGCAAGCAACAGGGCGGCGATGGAGCGGCAATGCATGAATGACCCCCAAGCTGCTCAAAATCAGCGCAGATTTGCGCCCTTTTTGAGGTGAGGTCAACCCGACGCCGCGGAACTCTGTGTGCAACTCCGGGCACTTGTGGGCCCGTGTGTACAACTCTTCGAGGAACCTCATCCGGCCTCAGCCGCCCCCACGAGATCGCGCCTCGCAAATCTAACGCATCAGCTCGCGGATCGCGGCGTCCAGCCCCGCCAGCGTCATCGGATACATGCGTCCCTCCATCAGGCGGCGGACGAGACCGATGGACGGCGTATACCCCCAATGCGCCTCCGGCACGGGATTGAGCCACACCGCATGCGGGTAGATGGCGGTGACCCGCTGCAGCCACGCCGCCCCGGCCTCGTCGTTCATGTGCTCGACCGCGCCGCCGACGTGCGTGATCTCGTACGGGCTCATCGAGGCATCGCCGACGAAGATCACCTTGTAGTCGGCGGGATACGTATGGAGCACCTGCCACGTGGGAGTCGTCTCGCTCCAGCGCCGCGCGTTGTCGCGCCAGACGCTCTCGTAGAGGCAGTTGTGGAAGTAGTAGTACTCGAGATGCTTGAACTCGGTGCGCGCCGCCGAGAACAGCTCCTCGGCCGTGCGCACATGCCAGTCCATCGAGCCGCCGACGTCGAAGAACATCAACACCTTCACCGCATTGCGCCGCACCGGGCGCAGCGTGAGGTCGAGGTAGCCCTTGCGCGCCGTCCCGCTGACGGTCTGCTCGAGATCGAGCTCTTCCGCGGCGCCCTCGCGCGCGAACCGGCGCAGGCGCCGCAGCGCCATCTTGATGTTGCGCACGCCGAGCTCGACGTCGCCCGCCAGATCCTTGAACTCCCGCTTGTCCCAGACCTTGATGGCACGCCGGTGCCGGCTCTCCTTCTGCCCGATGCGGATGCCGGCGGGGTTGTAGCCGTAGGCGCCGAACGGCGACGTGCCGCCGGTGCCGATCCATTTGTTGCCGCCCTGGTGGCGGTCCTTCTGCTCGGCAAGACGCTCGCGCAGCGTCTCCATGATCTTCTCCCAGCCGCCGAGAGCCTCGATCCGGGCTTTCTCCTCTTCGGTGAGATGGAGCGCCGACACCGCGCGCAGCCAGTCCTCCGGGATCTCCGCGGTGGTGGCCTCGCTCATGAGGTCGAGACCCTTGAAGACGTGAGCGAAAACCTGGTCGAAGCGATCGAGATAGCGCTCGTCCTTCACCAATGCGGCCCGCGAAAGGTAGTAGAAATCCTCCACACGGTAGCGGGCGACGTCTGAATCGAGCGCCTCGAGCAGCGTGAGATATTCCTTGAGCGTGACCGGGACCTTCGCGCCCCTGAGCTCCTTGAAGAAGGTCGTGAACATGCGCCCATTACTACCCCGCCCGGAAAAATGGGCATAGGGAAAGTGAGCGAAAGGCAAAAAAAGAAGCCGCCCCGAAGGACGGCTTCCAGTTCTGTCAGCGAGCTCAGCTTTGATTAGAAGTTGATGAGCGCGCCAGCCTTGACGTAATCGAAGTCTTCGATGACGCTGCCGGCTGAATCGTCGCCCTCGAGGTGGCGATAGCTGAGCCAGAGCGACATGGCGGCCGCGTCGATCTCCTGCACGACGCCGAGACCCCAGAGATCAACCTCAGATCCAGCACCGTCGTTGTTAAAGTTCTCGTACTCGCCGTAGAACACGGTCGCGCCGAGATGCGTCAGGTTACGACGAAGACCACCCTTGATGTAGAAGAAGTCGTTCTCCGCTGCAGCGCTGTCGCTGTCGAGCTCGCCGTAGGCGGCATACAGGAACAGGCCGGTGCCGATGTGCTGAATGTAACCGCCGATCTGGAAGAACTCGGTGTCGGTGATGCCAAGCCCATCATTGACGCCCTGCGTACCGTTGTCCGAAGACTCCGAGTAGGCGGTCGCAAGAGCAACCTTGAAGCCATGATGCTCGCCGGCATAGCGCAGAGCGATATCCCAGAAGTCATCCTCGCCCCAAGAGGCCGAAGCCGAGAAGCCCGCGAAGGTCGGCGTGTCGTAGCGAACCGCATTCAGAGGAATGCCGTTGCAGTCCGTGCAACCCGTGAGGCCGATCCAGGACGTGCCGCTGCCGCGCGCCTCGAACCCACCGTAGTCGAACTGCACGAAGTTCGCCGGAATGAGCGAGCCCGAACCGTCGACGAGGATTGCCGTGTTGTCCGAAGCCTGCGACTGCAGACCAACCGAGAGCTTGCCCCAATGGTCGCTCTTGATGAACCAGTAGGACTGCAGCGTCTGCACGTAGTTGGTCGAGCCGGCGAGACGACCCGGGCCATTGTCGGTATCCGCGTCGATGCCGAGCAGATGATCGCTGCCGTCGGCCTCGAGATGGATGACGTAACCAGCCGTCCAGCCGGGAACGATGGTGGCCTGGCCGGTGAACTTGACGTTGGTGCCGATCGTCGTGCCGATGCCGCCGACGTAGACGTTGCTCTCCTCGCCGTCATCCCACCAGAGGACCTGCTCGGCGACCCAGCCGGAGACCGTGAGCGAGACCTTGCGGTTGCCCTTGCGGACTGTCGTGGCTTCGAGCTCGGCGATCCGCTCCTCGAGGTCGGCGCAGCAGTTGCCCCCAAGGTCGGCTGCATTCGCGCTCGTGACGAGACCGCCTGCGAGCAGGCCGGCCGCCGCCAGGGCGCCTAGGCTATATTTATTCATAGACCTTCTCCCAATCTGCGTTGGTAATCGAGATGGCGGACGCCCTTACTCGGAGTGTTACGCAAACCAGGCCGCGCTCTGCGATGTTGACGGCGCGAAGATTCCCTCGGAACCGCCGCTGGCCGGAGAGTCTGCGATTCTCCCCTGCGCAACAATCGAGCAATGTCATTTTCACCCCGACGGATTAGCAACTGTGGCTGCGGTGCCACGAAGGTCTATGCGAGGGCCGGATCTGCGGGGAAATCGCCGGGTCAAGCAAATTGCCCGGACTGTGAGAGCCTGGGGATGCCCTGGGGATATCCACTTGGCGCCCCACGGCCTCGGCCCGATTGCCGGAAGTACGCGCAACACCAGATCGTAAGGTGATTCGTGCCGCGGACTCGCATGCCGGCCATCTCTGCACAGCCGGTGGAGAGATGAAGCCGTACAGATATATAGAGTGAAGCACGCAGGCGGGCGGCGGCGTATATAGCCCCGCGCTAGTTCGGTGGCAGGCACAGGGCGGCGCGCCCCAAAAGAAAGAAGCCGCCCCTTTCGGGACGGCTTCCTGATTGTGTTTGCAGTCTCTGCTTCGATTAGAAGTTGATCAGAGCGCCAGCCTTCACGTAGTCGAAGTCCTCGACCACCGGGCCGCCCGTCTCGTCACCCTCGAGGTGACGGTAAGACAGCCAGAGCGACATGGCGGCGTTGTCGATCTCCTGCACGATGCCGATGCCGTAGAGCTCGACTTCCGACGCGTTGGCGGTGTTGTCATAGTCGCCGTACTCGCCGTAGAGCACCGTGTGTCCGAGCGGCGTCCAGCGCTGACGCAGACCACCCTTCACGTACCAGTACTCGTTATCGACCAGAGCGGAGTCGGAGTCGATCTCGCCGTACGCGCCGTAGAGGAAGAGGCCCGTCGGAACGTGCTGGATGTAAGCGCCGACCTGGAAGTAGTCGGTCTCAGTGATGCCGAGCGCGCTGTTGACCGCCTGAGTGCCGTCATCCGAGGACTCGCTGTATGCAGCGGCAGCGGCCAGCTTGAAGCCAGCGAACTCGCCGGCGTAGCGCAGCGCCACATCCCAGAAGTCATCCTCGCCCCAAGAGGCCGAAGCCGAGAAGCCGGCGAAGGTCGGCGTATCGTAACGGACCGAGTTCAGCGGAACGCCGTTGCAGTCCGAGCAGCCGGCCAGGCCGCCCCAGGTGGAGCTGCCGGCGAAGAAGCTGCCGTAGTCGAACGCCACGAAGTTCGCCGGAATGAGCGAGCCCGAGCCGTCGACGAGGATCGAGGTGTTGTCTGATGCCTGCGACTGCAGACCGACCGACAGCTTGCCGAGGCTCTCGCTCTTGATGAACCAGAACGACTGCAGCGTCTGCACGTAGTTGGTGGAGCCGGCGAAGAAGCCAGGTGCGTTGTCCACATTCTGGTTCAGGCCGCCGAGACCGTCGCTGCCGTCAGCCTCGAGATGGATGACGTAACCAGCGGTCCAGCCCGGGATGATCGTGGCCTGGCCGGTGAACTTGACGTTGGTGCCGATCGTCGTGCCGATGCCGCCAACGTAGACGTTGCTCTCGTCACCGTCGTCCCACCACATGACCTGCTCGGCAACCCAGCCGGAGATCGTGAGCGAGACCTTGCGGTTGCCCTTGCGGACCGTCGTGGCTTCGAGCTCCGCAATGCGCTCTTCGAGGTCGGCGCAGCAGTTCCCCCCGAGGTCCGCTGCGGACGCACTCGTAACGGACAGGCCACCTGCGAGGAGGCCGGCCGCCACAAGGGCGCTTAGGCTTTGCTTTTTCATTTACCTTCTCCCGTCTACTAACTTCGAAACGGGCGCTTGACGCATTCAACACGCAACGCGCACACAAGCTCGAAAGACAGCGGCAGCACGACAGACCGAATCACCGCCTCAGGCCGAGATACTACGCAGATCTCTCTTGCACAGGGAATGGAGAAGATGGCGTTTTCAGTGGAATTCGACTGTCATGTGGCGTGATTGCAACGAGTTCTGAGGGCGCGTTAAGGCATTGAGCTTACAGATGATTTTAAGAAACGGTTAAAGCCCCGTGTTGGAGTGCGGCGGAGCCGTTAAGCTGCCCCCTGTGGACGACGCAAAGCGGGAAAAATACCCGGCTGATCCGGGATAATAGATGTCGAAGCAACAGCTTGCTTGTCGCCCAGCGGCGCACGCCTGACAGGCATATGACGTATTAATTGGGCGCCTATAAAGTGGGCAGACAGGCAACAATGCATGTTGCTCCCAATCCGTCCCCATCGTTTCCGTCCATTTCACCCATGGTCGGGACGTCATACCCGGAGCATGGGGGAACCCGCGTGCACGGGTCCTTGCGGCGGACGAGCCGCTCGGTTATCGTTGCTGCATCGCAAAAACCGTCGTCGTCCGTCGTGCGTGTGGTGCAGTCCGCTCAGCTCCGTTTGAGGCGCGTCTTGCAGATTATTGTTGCCACATTCGACGTTTATCTGCTGCAAGCGGCACGGAACCGAGTTCTGTGCATTGGGTATCTGGGTTGCCCCGGGGGGAGCATCCGAATGACCGACCGGGTTGGTGCCGGAGGAGCGCTGATCGGGCGGAAGGGCGGTGCCGCGGCGGTCCGGACGGAACGTCTCCGGAACAGAATCACACATGAGCGATGATCCTGGCATGGGCCGAGGCCCAAATCGCCGCGGGGTTCTGATCGGCGCAGGCGCGTGCGCGATGGTCGCCGCTTTGGCCGACCACGCGTTGGGTGTTGCCGAGGCCATGGCGCAGGAGGCCCCGGCGCAGCCTCAGGACTCGTTCGCCGCTGATCATGTGAGGAAGCTCGCAGAGGAGCTGGCCGCGCGCGACTTCGTGAAGCCGCGCGTCGACCTGCCGGAGCCGTTCAACGCCCTGACCGCTGAGCAGTATCGCGACATCCGCTTCCGTCCCGATGCCGCCGTGTGGCGGGGAGAGGGGCTCGGCTATGAGGTGCAGCTCCTGGCGTTGGGCTGGCTCTATGAGACTCCCGTCGAGATCTGGATCGTCGAGCAGGGCAAGGCGCGCAGTCTGCGCGCCGACAGCGCGAGCTTCTCGGTCGGGCCTTCCATTGCCGCAGCCCCCGACGCCGCCCCGTTCGCCTTCTCCGGGTTTCGCGTCACGGGCACCATCAACACGGCCGAGGCCCTGAGCGAGTTCGTGTCCTTCCAGGGCGCGAGCTATTTCAAGGCCGTCGGTCGCTATCAGCAGTACGGGCTGTCCGCGCGCGGCCTCGCCATCAATACGGCGCGGCCGGGCGGCGAGGAGTTTCCTGTCTTCCGCGCCTTCTGGATCGAGAAGCCGAGCGCGGCGGCCCCCGAGATCGTCATCCACGCCCTGCTCGACAGCGAGAGCGTGAGCGGCGCCTACCGCTTTACCATCCGCCCCGGTCGCGCGACGGTGATCGAGGTCGAATCGACGCTCTTCCCGCGGCGCACGCTGACGCACGTTGGCATAGCGCCACTGACGAGCATGTACTTTCACGGGCCGGCCCAGCGGCGCATCGAGCGCGACTATCGTCCGGCCGTGCACAACAGCGAGGGGCTCGCAGTGGTGAACGGGCACGGCGAGCGCCTGTGGCGGCCGCTGTCCAATCCCAAGATGCTGCAGACGAGCGCCTTCGTCGACAAGGACCTCAAGGGCTTCGGGTTGGTCCAGCGCAACCGCGCGTTCGCGGGATACGAGGATCTCGAGGCCCGTTATGACCGGCGCCCCACGACCTGGATCGAGCCGCAGGAGAGCTGGGGCGACGGCTACGTGGAGCTGATCGAGATCCCCATCAGCGAGGAGATCCACGACAACATCGTCGCCTATTGGAAGCCCGCGAAGCCGCTGCAGCCCGGCCAGAGGTACAGCTACGCCTATCGCGTCTCGTGGGGCGACGACGTGCCGGCCGTGTGGTCGGGCGCGTGGGTCGTGAAGACGCAGGTGGGCGCCGGCCGCAATCCGGACACGCTGCTGTTCGTCGTCGACTTCGCCGGCCCCGCGGCCAGGGACGCGCGCGAGCTTCCCGTCGCCGACCTCGTGCCGACCGCCGGCACGACGTCGAACCTCAGCGTGCAGCGTCACCCGGACCTGCAGGGCTTCCGCGTCCGGTTCGAGCTGAATCCCGGGGGAACTGAGCTTGTCGAGTTGCGTTTATGCCTGAAGCTTGCCGGGCAGCTGATATCCGAGAACTGGCTCTATCGATGGACGAAAGCATGATCGCCGAGGACCCTGCAGTTGGCGCGGCGGACGGAACGCCTGCGGCAAGTTCATCCCCACGGTCCCCTGTTGCGTTCCACGATGCGAGCGATCCGGCGCTGCTGCCCGAGCCGGCGCCGCTCGAGATGCCGACCCAGGATTTCTCCGCGCGCCCCGAGCGGATCTGGCCGCGTCGCCGTGGCCCCGGCATCCCGCGCACCGCCATCTTCCTCGGCGCCGCCTTGATGACGGCTGCCTTCGCCTACGAGCTTTACGGCGTGCTGTCGTTCGTGCAGATGACGCCGATCCAGCTCCTCTTCCTGGTGCTGTCGACGCTGACGTTCGCCTGGATATCGGTCGGCACGCTGTCGACGGCGCTGGGCTTTTTGCCGCTGTTCGCCGGCGAGAAGGCCGACACCATCGCCATTCCTTCGGCCGACGGCCCCCTCAGGGCGCGCAGCGCGCTTCTGTTTCCCGTCTATCACGAGGACCCGGCCCGCATCGCGGGCACCATCTCCGCCATCGTCGAGGAGCTGTCGTCCCTCGGCAAGACCGGCAACTTCGACATCTTCGTGCTCTCGGACACACGCGGCGCCGATACCGGCATTGCCGAGGAGGCGGCCTACGCCGAGCTGGCCCAGAGGCTCGACGGCGAGGCCCGCGTCTATTATCGCCGCCGCATCGAAAACACCGGCCGCAAGGCCGGCAACATCAAGGACTGGGTCGAGCGCTTCGGCGCCGCCTATGAGACGTTCGTCATTCTGGACGGCGACAGCATCATGTCCGGCGTGGCGCTGGTCCGCCTCGCGCGCGCCATGGAGGCCGATCCGTCCGCGGGTCTCATCCAGACCGTGCCGAAGCTGATCGGCGGCAAGACGCTTCTGCAGCGGTTGATGCAGTTCGCGGCCAATACCTACGGGCCGTCGACCGCCGCCGGCCTCGCATTCTGGAGCCAAGACCAGGGCAACTACTGGGGCCACAACGCCATCATCCGCACGGCGGCCTTCGCCGGCGCGGCGGGCCTGCCCAACCTCCCCGGCCCGCCGCCGTTCGGCGGGCACATCCTGAGCCACGACTTCGTTGAGGCCATGCTGCTGCAGCGGGCCGGATGGGGCGTGCACATGGCGCCCTCCATCGAGGGCTCCTTCGAGAGCATGCCGCCGGCTTTGACCGACCTCATCGTGCGCGACCGGCGCTGGTCGCAGGGCAACCTCCAGCACCTGGCGCTCCTGTTCCGGCCGGGCGTGCCGGGCATGGGCCGCCTGCACCTCTTCATGGGCGCGCTCTCCTATATCGTCTCCGCCATCTGGGCCGCCTCGCTCGCCGTCGGCCTCGTGCTGGCCCTGCAGGGCCAGCAGCTCCTGCCGAGCTACTTCACCGACAGCAAGACGCTGTTCCCGATCTGGCCGGTGATCGATCCGGGCGCCGCCATGCGGCTGTTCCTCGCCACCCTGGCGGTCGTGCTGCTGCCGAAGGCGCTGGGCCTCGCGCTCGAGATGAAGCGCGCGCACCGCGCCCGCGAGCTGTTCGGCATGCCGCGCGCGGTCGCGGGCGTCGCCACCGAGACCGTGTTCTCGATGCTGTTCGCACCGATCATGATGATGACGCAGACCTCGTCCGTGCTGCAGACCTTCCTCGGCCGCGATGCGGGCTGGAAGGCGCAGCGCCGCGACGGGGCTCACATGCGGCTCGCCGAGGCCATCCGCTTCCACTGGCCGCACATGCTGGTCGGCGTCGTCGTCACCATCGTCTGCTGGGAGACCTCGCCGGGCCTCCTGGTCTGGATGGCGCCGGTGGTGCTGGGCCTAGTGCTGTCCGGCCCGCTCAACTGGCTGACCTCGCAGGACGCGGGCCCGGCCATGAGCGCCATCCTGTCGACGTCCGTCGACAGGCAGCCGGCATCGATCGAGCTGCGTGCGCTCCGCCATGCGGAGATCTGGCGCGACCGCCTTGCGGCGCCTCAGCGCGAGCCCGGGACCGCCTCGACGCAGCAGGGCCGCGAGCTCGTTGCCGCGTAGCATGTTCTCGTTTCCGAACCCTGGCGCCATCTCGCACGCCACACGTTGTGTGGGGAAGCGGGGGCGTAGCGATGCGCCGTCGCACGAGCGGGCAGGGTGATTGTGGAAATTTGCGTGGGTCCCGGCCTTCGCCGGGATGACGTTGAGAGAAGGCAGACGGCATCCCCATACCAGACGCCCTCCCGGCGCAGGCCGGGACCCACGCAAATTTCCGCTTGCGCAACGTTGGGAGGAGCGGCCCGCCCGCCAGGGCCGAGTCGAATGAGGCTGGAGCAAGCCCCAGCTGGTCACACTCCCGCTTGCGGCTTGGCGCGGCGCAGGAGCTCCGGCAGCAGATCGCGCAGGCGGATCGGCTCCGCGTCGAGGAACGGGATCGGCCGCGTGACCGCGATCGCCGCCGTGCCGATGCGCGCCGTCAGCGCGCCGTTGAACACGCCCTCGCCGAGGCGCCGCGAGAGCCGCCGAAGCAAATCCTGTCCCAGGAACTGCCCGACCAGGTCGTCGGTCATGGCAACGCCGCCCGTCGCCACGAGATGGGTGACGACCATGCGCGCGAGCCGGAGCGCACCGAGCCCGCCGGGCCGTCCGCCGTAGAGCGTCGCGAGCCCGCGCAGGAGCCGCAGGTTCTCGATCGCGACGTAGAGCATCGCCACCCACACCATCGGGCTCATGGCGGTGACGACCGAAACGCGCTTCGCCGATTTCAAGACCAGCCGCCGCGCGGCCGCGTCGAGCGGTGCCATCACCTCGCGGTCGGCGAGCCGCAGAAGGTCGCCGGCATCGCGCACGTCGCCCGCGTGATCGCGCAGCCGTGCAAGATTCCAGGAGAGGTCGCGCCGCCCGCGAAACGTGTCCACGAGCGCAGCCACGGTCTTGCGCTCGAGCCGGATATCCTTGCCGCTGAGCGCGGTGTCCGCGTCGCGCCTGAGCCGCGCGAGCCGCCCGAGTCGAATAAGCCCGATGATCTCGCGCAGCACAATCACGAGGCCCGTGACGACGACGACAGCGGCGAGGCTGGTCGCGGTCCAGCCGATCCAGTCCTCGCGCGCGAGTGCTGTTGTCACGAAACTCGTGAAGCTCGCGACCAGCGCCAGCCCCACCAGACCGGCGAGCGCAGACAGGAAGACGCCGCCCACGCTCGCCCCTTGTGGCGCAGCCGACCGTCCCGCCGGCAGCCCTCCGTCGGCCGCAAGGTCGTCGTCCACCGTTTGCGGCGCCTCGCCGACGATGTTGGGATCGTCCGTCGCGAACACGCGCGGGCCACGCGGCGCGGGGCTGTCGGTCTCTGTCATGTGAGCCAGTCTCCGAGCAGAAAATCGAGCGCACGGTCGAGGCGGATGTGGGGCGGCGCCGGGATCTCGCCGGACGCCTGCACCGGCAGGAGGCGCGGCGGGCGGAAGCGCGGGAACGTGGCCGTGAACGGCGCCGCGCCCGAAAGCGCGGCCGCGGGATCGGCCGGCAGGTCGCCCGGGAAGATGGCGGCCTCGCGGCGGCCGTCGAACCGCGTGCCGCTGACCACCTCGCCGGGAAGCGGCACGCCGACGATGCACGGCAGCATGGCGCGGCCGTCGCGAGCCTGCGCCTCGCGCGTCGCGCGCAGTGCGGCAAGCGCGAGCACGTGCGTCTCCGCTCCGGCCGCCCCCGCGCGCTCGGCGGCGCGCTGCGTCAGGAGACGCAGGATCGCCTCCAACCGGTCGTGGCTCGTGTGATGGATGTGGTCGGCCTTGGTGGCGGCGAACAGCAGCCGGTCGATGCGTCGCGCACCGAAGAGGCTCGCGAGCCAGCTCGCGGCGCCGGGCCGGAACGCGCGCAGTACGGACGCGAGCGCCCGTTCGAGCTCACTCGCCGCTTCCGCGCCGCCGTTGAGCGCGCCGAGCACGTCGACGAGCACGATCTGCCGGTCGAGCCGGCTGAAGTGCTCGCGGAAGAACGGCCGCACCACATGCTGCACGTAGCTGTCGTAGCGCCGCGCCATCATGGCAGCCAGGCTGCCGCGCGCCGGCGAAGCGTCGGCCGGAAGATCGAGCGGAAAGAAGGTGAGCAGCGGCGAGCCTTCGAGGTCGCCCGGCATCAGAAAGCGCCCCGGCCCGAGCGTGGCGACGTGCGAGTGGGCACGCGCGGCGCTGAGGTGGTCGGTGAAGCGGCGCGCACCGTCGAGCGCCGTTTGCTCGTCCTCGGGCGCCGAAGGATCGAGGCCGGAGACGAACGCCAGCCAGTCCGCGCTCGCCTTGACGCGCGATGCCTCGCGGGCCCGTGCAAGCGCATCCTGCGACCACGCCGCGTAGCTCTCGCCGAGCATGGCGAGATCGAGCAGCCATTCGCCGGGATAGTCGACGATATCGAGATTGAGCCGCCGGATGCCGAGCGCGCGGCGGATCGGGCTCTCCGGCGTGAACGAGAGCGCGACGCGCACCTCCGCGACGCGCCGCGTGCTCTCCGGCCACTCCGGCGGATCGGAGGCAAGCGCGGCGACGTGGGCCTCGTAGTCGAAGCGCGGCACGTTGTCGTCGGGCTGCGGTTCGAGGTCGGCCGAGATGAGCCGCCCCTCGGCGTAGGGCGCGAAGAATGGCAGCCGTCCGCCCTGCGTCAGGTTGCGGATCAATGCCGTGATGAAGACCGTCTTGCCGGAGCGGGCGAGCCCCGTCACGCCGAGGCGTAGCGAGGGCGTCATGAGGTCGGCAAGCCGATTGCCCGCCTGCGCCAAGCTGTCGGTCACGGTCAGGGGAAGGTCGCGGGCGCGCAAGGGAAACCTCGTTGAGTCTCCCTAATTAGGCGCCGCGCGCGGACGCCGCAAGACAGCGCGGCCCGATGGCGATCGCGGTCCGCGATCAGCCGTAAAAGGCGACGAACACGCCGGCGCCGATCACGGTCAGCGCCATCACGACAAGCGTTGCGCTTTTCAGGAACTCGATCATGCTTCTCCTTCGCTCCATGGCCTGCAGGCCTCTGCCTGCAGGGTAGGCCATGAAACCTAAGGCTCCGCCAATGAACCGGCCCTGAAAGCAGGTGTCAGCCCCCGTTCATCTCGCGGCACGCGAAAGTCTGAACAGCCGTCAACGAAGACCAACAACCGGTAAAGCACGACGGCGCAACCCGCACGCAACTATTCATTCATAAGAGAGCAATATTATCGGGAAAAGTCATAAAGTTATGAAGAAGAATTAAGGTCGCAGATGAAACTCCTGAACGTGGTGTTCGAGCGCATCCGGCTGGAGACGCTGATCTCGCTGCTCACCATCGCGGCCGTGGTCGTGTCGACGGCCTGCCTGATGCTGATCGTGCATTTCCAGCTTCGCGCGGATGCCGAGCGCAAGGCCATCGAGAACCAGCAACTCGCGGTGCGTATCGGCGCCGAGCTCCTGAGCGCCGTGCATCCTGAGACCCGCGTCGTCTGGACGGATGAGGGCACGGTCGGGAAGCTCGTGATGGACCGGCGTCCTGACACCAAGGACCAGGCGCTGGTCGATTCCATGACGCGCGTGACCGGCGAGCCCGTGACGTTGTTCTCCTACGACGAGACCGCCGATGACTTCGTGCGCGTGGCGACCACGGTCATGACTGCGGAAGGCAAGCGGGCGACGGGCACCTGGCTCGGCCGTGGGAGCGCAGCCTATGCGCCCGTAAAGAGCGGTCAGCCTTACAACGGCGCGGCCGACATTCTCGGCACACCCTACTTCACCGTCTATTTCCCGATCGTCGATTCCTCGTCGAAAGTGACCGGGCTTCTCTTTGCCGGCGCCAAGCAGTCGGCCGTCTATGAGCTGGAGGCGGCGATGGAGCGAAAGATCCTTCTCACGTCGGCCGCCTTGCTCGCCGTCATGGCATTGGTGGGCTTTGCCCTGTCGCGCGTCCTGACGCGCCCGATCCCGGTCCTGGCCGGTGTCATGGCGCGCCTGGCTCGCAACGAGGCCGACAGCGAGATCCCTTACACCACCTATACCAACGAGATCGGAGAGATCGCGCGCGCGGTCGCCGTGTTCCGCGACAATACGATCGAGCGCAGCAAGCTCGAAGCCGAGCAGGCCCGCGAGGCCAAACGGCGCGAAGCACGCCAGCAGGCGCTCGAATCCCTGATCGAGGGCTTCAAGGCCGACGCCGAGCAGACCATCGCCGCACTGGCGGTGATGGCGGAGGATCTGGAGCATACGGCGGGCTCGCTGCAGGGCATAGCCGCCGGTACCAACGACAAGGCCCAACTCGTCGCCACCGCGTCCGATCAGGCCTCCGCCAACGTCGGAACGGTGGCCGCCGCGGCCGAGGAACTCTCGGTCTCGATCTCCGAGATCGGCAACCAGATTACGGAAGCCTTGAGCAACGTCAGCTCCACAAGCTCGATGGCGGCCACCAGCAACGAGCGCATGTCGGAGCTGCTCGCTTCGGCCCAGCAAATCGGCGAGGTGGTGACCCTGATCCGGGAGATCGCCGGCCAGACCAATCTTCTCGCCCTCAACGCCACCATAGAGGCGGCGCGTGCGGGCGAGGCCGGCCGTGGCTTCGCCGTCGTTGCGACCGAGGTCAAGACGTTGGCGACGCGCACGGCGCAAGCCACCGAAAGCATCTCCGAGCAGGTGGCCTCCATTCAGACCGCGACCGACCACGCCGTCCGCGCCATCGCCGAGATCGCCGAGCGCATGGGGCAGGTCAACAGCATCACCACGACTATTGCCGCCGCCGTCACCGAGCAGGGCGCGGCGACGTCGGAGATCAACGTCAGCGTCCACCATGCGGCGGGCGATACGCGTCACGTGAGCGAGACCATCGCCGGCGTCACCGAGGCCGCGACGTCGACCTTCAACTCGGCCCGCCAGGTCCTCGAGACGAGCGCCATGGTGAGCGCGCGCACCAAGGCCTTGAGCGCACGCATCGAGAGCTTCCTCGCCGGCGTCGCCGCCGCGTGATCGCGGAGGGCTCTTCGCAGCCCACGCGCTCGTGGCCCCTGGATGGCCGGGTCAAGCCCGGCCATGACGGTGAAAGAGGGTAGCCTGCCGTATTGAGACGCCCATAGCGAAAGCCGGAGCCCAGCTTGCGTGCTCCAGCCAAACAGAATTCGCTACGGCCTGCCTTACGGGCCGTCGATATGCACGATCAGGCTGCGCGCCTCGGCCTTGAGCGAGGCCAGCTCGAGGCGGACGTCGTCCGTACTGCGCTGGGTGACATGCGCTTCCGCATGGGTCGACGGGCGCGGCGCACCCATCAGCACGAGAGGCGCGAGCGCGAGCACGAAAGCACGCCGGGCAGTCTGGGTCATGGGAGCCTGTCCTTGCTGACAAGAATACGACCCGGCAAGGATCTCACAGGTTCTCTATCGTCCGTCTTAAGACGGACATCGCGCGACTGCACGAGCGCGCGATTAATCGAGCTAGGGTTGAGGAGGTGTTAATCGCTCTTGCGCCGGCTCATGAACGCGAGCCGTTCGAACAGATGGATGTCCTGCTCGTTCTTGATCAGCGCGCCGGCCAGCAGCGGGATGACCTTGCGGCTGTCGCTCTCGCGCAGCACGGCGGGATCGATGTCCTCGTTGAGCAAGAGCTTCAGCCAGTCGAGCAGCTCCGAGGTCGAGGGCTTCTTTTTGAGGCCGGGCAGATCGCGCAGGTCGTAGAACACGCGCAACGCCTCCGACACCAGCCGGCCCTTGAGCTTCGGGAAGTGCACCTCCACGATCTCGGCCATGGTTTCGGGGTCGGGGAACTTGATGTAGTGGAAGA
>NZ_JADZBI010000125.1 GCF_020852195.1 Hyphomicrobium sp.
ACGACCGGCAGGGCATCGTCCAGCATGTGTTTCAGCAGCGTCTCGGGTAGCGTGGTATCGAGCACCACCAGCGTGCCGCCGGCCCTGAGCACGCCGAGATGCGAGGCCACGATGTGCCAGTTGTCCTGCGCCATGGCCACGGCGACGACCTGGTCCGGCCCGTTCAGGAACGGAGCAACGGCGGCAGCGATCCGTTCCGCGTGTGCGTCGAGCTCCGCGAACGTCAGCTCCTCGCCGGTGTGGGGGATCTGCAAGGCGGGAAGGTCGGGATAGCGCGCGGCCGAGCGGCTGAAGACCTCCGTGAGCCAGCGGACCCCCGTCTGATGCGGCACCTTCACCAAGTGGTCGGCGCCGAACACGTCCGTCAGGCTGTAGGGGCAGGTGTCCTCCTCGCGCGGCGCCTGGCTTGCCCAGAGATATTGCCTCCAGGCCAGAACCGCCAGGACGAGGAAGCACCCAAGGAGGATTGCCGCGAGTGCCAAAGCCTGTCCTCACCTGTTGGGGAGCTTTGTGAGGAAGCTCTCAATCGAAGTACCGCTCGAGCGTCCCCTTGCGGCGAACGTCGAGCGTGATGCAGTGGGGGCCGCCGCCCAGGAGCTTGGAGTGCCGCAGCTTGAGCGGGATGACGTCGAGGCCGTGTTTCTCGAGCAGCTTGATCAGTGACGGCTGATTGCGATCGACAACAACTAGGTTCGGATTGATGCTGAACGCGTTCATGTCGATCCAGTCGCTGCCGATGCTGTTGGAGAGATACGCGGCGTCGTGCCGATCCGTGTTCTCCATGGGCGGACTATAGATGACTTCCCATTGCTTGAGGATCGCGGGCAGCGTCTCGTCGTTGAGCCGCCCCGGATTGCAGAGCACGAGGCCAGGCCTGAGCGCCACGATCGTCGAGTCGATATGGCTGCCGAAGTAGACGTCCTTGAGAAAGTGGACCCGGTAGGTGTCGCCGAGGCACGCCTGCAGCCAGTGCCCTCCGAGCTCGTTGCCCGTGGCACTGACCAGATAGATCAGGTCGCGGCCGAACCGCAGCACGTTCGCCGCATCGAAAGCCGGCTCGTGGTTGTGCGGCGTGGGCTTGTCGAGATCGACGCCTTCGAACAGGGAGTCGAGCAGCATCGGCTTGGGAGCGCTGTACCAGCGCGCGCCCGATCTCATGTACTCCATCAGCAGCGAGCGATAGCTGAACGTCTCCTGCGCGCGGCTGCGGATCACGTTGGGCGTCTCGATGATCTGGTCGCCGATCACCATCATGATGTCGCGCGGGCAATAGTTATAGTAGCCCTGGGAGTTCCAGTTGATGGTGGAGAACGTGGCGTCGTGCGGCCAGGTATCCGGACGTTTGACTGTCACGCCGGCCTTCTCCAGGATCTCCGCGAACCCGTTGAGGTCCTCCTCCGTCTCCTCGATGACGCGTTGCGGGAACGGGCCGCGCGGGATCTCAGACAAAGGCCGGTCCGGAAATTCCGCCACTTGCGTGCTGAGGTCCGGCGTCGGATAGCGCGCGTTCAGCACATTGCCGACGATCACCTCCTCCAGCGGGTCCCATTCGTTGCAGCTCCAGACGCGTGACTTCGGCACGCCGGCCGCCTTCGATGTGAAGGTCTCGGCCCTGCTCAAGGTCTCGGTCGAAAAAAACTGATCACGACGCTGCATCATTGCCTCACCATCGAACCGAGTTGCTGAAGAAGTCGGGCAGCGCTAGAGCCGCGCCGGACGAAATGGCCGCCTGAAGCACGAGGTTGCTCACCGCGAGGTCGAGCACGCCGAGGCCGAACGGCGAGAAGATGCGCGCTTTGCCTGCGTGCGGCTCGACCGTCTTGTCGAGGACATCCACCAGCGTCCCGTGGACGAAATCCCTGCTGCCCGTCGCCTGCTCCGCGAGATGCAGTGATGTGTTGGCCTTCAGGCAGTGATTGACGTCGTCGACGATATTCTGGGCCGCCAGCACCACGTTGACGGAAAGGTCGCGCAGGGAGAGGTGCAGCACTGTGGGCGCGTGCGCGAGCAGAGCTTCATCGTGGAGGTAGGGTTCGAGCGCCGTGGTGGTGAAGATGATCAGGGAGGCGCCGCGAAGGGCGCCTTCCAGGCTGTCATGAAATTCCGCCGAGAGGCCATTTTCGTTGCGCAGCCAGGTCTGGAACCGCTCCGCCTCTCTGCGGTCCACGTCATGGAGCCGGATGCTGTGAAGCTTCCAGTTGCGAAAAAGAAGCCACTCGACCGTCGTGCGCGCGATCACGCCCGTACCGACGATGCAGAGATCGCCTTCGAAAGGCTTGGGCGAGAGGCGCTCGGCTGCCAGTGCGGCGGAGGCGGCGGTGCGCGTGGCGCTGATCAGCGAAGCCTCGATGCACGCGATGGGATAACCCGTCGCTGCATCGTTGAGGATCTGCACCGCCGACGCCCGCGCGAGGTTGCCGGTCCGGTTCTCCGGAAAGCTTGAGATCCACTTGAGGCCGCTCTTTTGAACGCTGCCGCCGAGATGCGCCGGCAGAGCGATGATGCGCGCGCTCGGCTTGTCGGGGAACCTCAGGAAGTAGCTGTCCGGGTTCACGGAGGCCCCGGCAGCGTGAAGACGGTAGGCCTCCTCTACGGCCTCGAAAACGCCGCTTCGATTGCCTTCGATCGCCTGCCTGACTGCCGAACCCGGAACGACGTGGAATGTCGGAGCCGTTGCCACGCGTTGCTCCCCTAAGCTTGCTCCAGCACCTTGCTCTTGGGCGCAATGGCGTTCTCCACCCAGCTCGGGTCATAGACCGTATCGAGATACTTGTCGCCGAGGTCCGCGGAGATGGCGACGATCGTGTCGCCGGGGCTGAACTCCGGAGCCAGCTTCTTGATGGCGGCCAGCACGGTGCCGGTGCTCCCGCCGACAAGCAGATGATAGTTGCGGACGAAGGAGAGGCAGGCTTCGACCGTCGTCGCCTCGTCGATGGCGACAACCCTGTCCGGATTGGCGAGATCCGCAAGCTTCGGCCTCAGGCTCGTTCCAATGCCCGGGATGTTGCGCTTCCCGGGCTTGCCGCCGAACGTGACCGAGCCCTCGGGCTCGACCGCTACAACCTTGATCTTCGGGAAATCCCGGCGCAGTTGCTCCGAGATTCCGGCGAGCGTGCCGGTGGTGCCGGCCCCCACGAAGATCCAGTCGATCTTGTCGAACGCGCCCGCGATCTCCTTCGCGGTCTGCTCGGCATGGACGTTCTTGTTGGCGACGTTGTCGTACTGGTTGAGCCACACCGCGTTGGGCTCTCTCTGCAGGATGTCGTTGATGGTCTTGAACCTGTTGGCCAGAAATCCCCCGTCGGGATCGCGGTCATCGACGATCAGGACCTGTGCCCCGTAGAGCTCCATGCCCCTGATGTTCGCCCGCGTGGCGTTGGAATCCGTGACGCAGATGAACTTGTAGCCCTTGATGGCGCACACCAGGCTCAGGGCCACGCCAAGGTTGCCCGACGAGGATTCGACGATGACGGTTTCATGCGGCCTCGCGATGCCGCGCTGCTCCAAGTCCTCGATGAGGCCGATCGCGGTCTTCACCTTGATCGAGCCGGATACGTTGAACCCCTCGAGCTTCAGGAAGACGTCGTGGCCTCCGGCGAAGGCGCGCAAACGATAGAACAGGTCACGAAATATTATCTCTAGTGGTGACTCGACAATCATAGCTCAGCATCCTTCGGACCACGGACGTCTGGAGCGGCTTCGCCCTGCACGGCGAGAGCATCGCACACAGTGCAGCAAGGCCATAGACGGGTTCTGCCGCTGCATCCCTCATCTCTTTGTTATCCCGCACCGCGGCAATCGCTGCCGTTCGCACCGAGAGACGTCATCGGAGATGTCCATTTTTTGCTTTGTTGCGTTGCGGGGTGAAGCTTGGCGGACGCGTCGTTCCTCCATTGCCACTTCTCGAGGTGGCTGATTGTCGTCGACGCTGCAGTTCGCCGACGAGGGTTGAACTCAAAAATATAGGGAATGGTTCTGCCGTCTCAAGCGCGCCGCGGAGTATTGCTGCGCGAGATGCTTGTCGAGGCAACATTCACTGCCCAGCATTACGTAGGGGAACGAGGAAACCGCAGCGCGATGACGCGCGACGTGCCGAGGCAGGCCGTCGAGGCGTCATAGCGGAACCCGCTGTTCGATGTCGTGACGTTGACAATGTGGCTGCCGGGCTGCCCATGACGCCATCGGCCACGCTTGTGCGAGGCGCCCCGCGAATTGTCCGCTTCATCCGCCTGTGCTAGACAAGCGCTGGTTGAGCTCTCAAGCGATTGACCTTGGAGCGGGCGTCTTCCGCAGTCTGTTTAGCCGCATTTGCAATGACCGATGACTTGCACCCGGGCGAACCGAAGCCGCTGGCAGCGGTGATTGCCGTCGTACTTGCGGCGGCCCTGGGCGCAGCGTTCGGCGATCTGCTGCTCACCGCCATCGTGGCTGGCTTGAGCGACCCGTCCGGCCTGATCGCGCTCGCGGTCGCAGCGCCCTTGATGTACCTCGCGTCGCGGCATTTCCTGGACCCGTTCTCGGATGGAATTCGGAACGTGCTGAGGCTTCCTGCGGCTCAGGCCGCCTCGGATGCGCCGACGGGCCGGGGACTATGGGCGCTGGCCGTCGGAAGCGCCGTTCTCTTCATTTGGGCCGCGAACGTTCTCGGCGACTACGCCCAATCCCACCCGGATACCGTCGTGGCCACGATCCTGGTCTCGGTTTTCGTCGTCGGCAGCATCACCTTGGGATGGATCATCGGCGCCCGGGCGGCGCTGCCGCTCTCCGGAGTGCTCGGTGCGCTCGCGGGATTTGCCGCCAACACGGCGGCGACCATCGCGGTGCTCGCTTGGGCAGGCGTACCCGTGACGGGAGAGGCCGTCACGGCGAGCGCGGCAAGCGGCTTGAGCGTCGGGCTGTCCGGATTGGCGGGCGGGCTTGTGATCGACATGGGATCGCTGCGCCGCCCATCGGTCGGCGCGACGGCCGCTGCGTTGCTCATGTTCGCCGTCACCGGCCTGGCTGGCGCATGGCTGTCCGGCAATTTCAACGCGGGTTATATCCTGCCGAACGTCATGCTCGGCCTCGGGTGGCTGCTCGGACTGTCGAGCAGTCCGTCCGCGGACACGTTGCTGCGTCGCAAGGCGGTCGAGCGCCAGGCGGTTGCGTGATCGCGCACGCCGTATCCTAGAGATGCCGGTCAGGACGCGACAACGCCCATCGCACGTTCTTGCGCACGTCGGCATCGGGGTCGGCGGCGGCCGCCTCGAGATGCGGCCGCGTCGCCGGATGCGCGATCTGGCCGAGCGCCGCGGCGGCCTCCTTGCGCAGGTTCGCTTCCGGGTGCTGCAGGCTTTCGGCGATGCGCAACGCCGCCTCCGCCGCCTCGAGCTGGCCGAGGCTGCGCACGGCCTTGAGCCGCACCTGCCAATAGTCGTCGTCGAGCGTGCCGATCAGCGGCCCGGCGTCGATGTGCGGGGCCCTGCTGAGCCCCAGAGCCTCCGCCGCGCTCTCGCGAACGCGCCAGTCGTCATCGTCGAGCGCGCGTGCGAGCGTTTCCGCGGCCCCTGCGGTGTGGGAGAACCCGAGCGCGCTGACCGCCGCCCGCCGTACGAGCGGATCGCCGTCGTCCGCCACTGCCCGCAGCGCCGGCACCGTGTCCTCGCGCTTCAGGTATCCGATCACGCCGACGGCTTGGATTCGCACCTCGGCCTCGTTGTCGCGCAGCGCATCGAGCGCCGGACCCAGGGCGTGCGGCGCGCGCAACTCCTTGAGGCTGCGCAGCACCGCCGCTCGGATGAAGCCCGACGTGTCGGAAAGCGCCTCGATCAGGTGCGGGGCGGCGGCTGCATCCTTGATCTCCGCAAGGCTCTCGGCAGCCGTAGCGGCCACCGCGCTGTCGGCATCGCTGAGCAGCGTCACGAGAAAGCCCGCGCTCGCTGGCCCGTCGAAAGTGCCGAGCCCGAGCGCGACCTGCCGGCGCACGCCGGCGTCAGGATCCCCGACCAGCCGGCCGAGCAGCCACACGGCCTCCGCCTCGCCGCTGTCGGCGAGCGCCAGCACCGCAACCCTGCGCCGCTGCGGATCGTCCGAGGCGATCTCGTCGGCCAGCGCGTCGAGATCGACGAAATCTTCGAACAGCCCCGACATCAGGGGGCGGTCCTGAGCTGAGCAGCCCCTTCGCTGGCGGGCCGCATGCGCTGCCGATAGTAGAGGTCCTTCTCCTCCTCCGCGATCGGCACGACATAGGGAGCGACGGCGCGTTTCTCGACGGTCATCCGCCCGTCGACCTTGCCGAGCAGCGAATGGCAGAGCCAGTCGGCGTCGTTTCGCTCCGAATAATCAGTGCGGAGGTGGTAGAGCCCCCAGCGGCTCTCGGTGCGGAACAGCGACGCAGCTGCGGCCATGTCCGCGCAATCGAGAATGGAGGCAGTTTCGAGCGCGCGCAGAAGCTCGTGTGCGTTGCGCGCGATCATGCCCTGCTCGAGATCCTCGCGCACCTCCGCGAAGCGGTCCTGGGCGAGCTGATACTTGCGCGGCACTTTCGGCGGCTGCAGGTAGTCGTTGACGAGCCGGCGCGTCTTGTACTCGATCTGGTTCGGCGGGATGCCGCGCTCGCGCCGCGTCGGCGCCAGCACACGCTCGCGCTCGCGCATGACGTCCTCCACATCGAACTCCGCATGCGCGACGCCCGCCGCATAGTCGACGGCGTGCTCGCCCGCGATGGAGCCGTTAGTGAACGCGCCGAGCATGTAGCTGTGCGGCACGCTGGCCATATCGCCGGCCGCATAGAGGCCCTCGACGGTCGTGCGCGCGAACTCGTCGACAAACACGCCGGAAGCGCTGTGCCCGGAGCAGAAGCCGATCTCGGAGATGTGCATCTCGATCATGTCGGAGCGGTAGTCCGTGCCGCGCTGGGCGTGGAACGTGCCGCGCGAGGGCCGCTCGACCTTGTGCAGGATGCTCTCGATCTCGGAGACCGTGCTGTCGTGTAGGTGGTTGAGCTTGAGGAACACCGGCCCCTTGCCCGATTGCAGCTCGGTGTAGAACTCGAGCATCATCTGCCCCGACCAGTAGTCGCAGTTGATGAAGCGCGTCCCCTCGCTGTTCGCCGTGTAGGCGCCGAACGGCCCGGCCACGTAGGCGCAGGCCGGCCCGTTGTAGTCCTTGATCAGCGGGTTGATCTGAAAGCACTCGAGGTTCGCGAGCTTGGCCCCTGCATGATAGGCCATCGCATAGCCGTCGCCCGAGTTGGTGGCGTTCTCGTAGGTGCCGAACAGATAGCCGGAGGCCGGGAGCCCGAGGCGGCCCGCCGCGCCCATGCACAGGATGACGGCCTTGGCGCGGATGATCAGGAACGCGCCGCTCCGCGTGTTGACGGCGATGGCGCCGGCGATGCGGCCGTCCGCACCCGTGAGCAGGCGCGTCGCCATGAACCGGTTCGAGATCAGGAGCTGGGCGCGCTTGAGCTGCCGATAGAGCGCCTTCTTGACCGTGTCGCCGTTCGGCATCGGCAGCACATAGGTTCCGAGATGATGGACCTTCTTGACGGCGAAGTCGCCGTTCTCGGTCTTCTGGAACCGGATCCCGTAGCGGTCCAGCTCCTCGATGATTCCATAGCAATGCTCGGCGTACTTGAGCACGGGCTTCTGGTCGACGACGCCGTCGTTGGCGATCGTGATCTCCCGCACGTACTGCTCGGGCGTCGCGTGGCCGGGGATGACCGCGTTGTTGAGGCCGTCCATGCCCATCGCGATGGCGCCCGAGCGCTTCACGTTGGCCTTCTCGAGCAGGATCACCTTGGCGTTCGGATTGCGCAGCTTGGCCTTGAGCGCGGCCATGGGGCCGGCGGTTCCGCCGCCGAGCACGAGCACATCGCAAGCGACTTCCGACGTACCGTCCACGAGCTGATCGAGCGTCACCAGCGGCTCTCCGTCTTTTTTGCTTTGCCGGCGAGGCTAGAGGCGTGCCGGTGACGGACTAACGAAGAAATTGTTCTGACCATATTCCCGATCCGGATGGAGATGCGCCGTCGCGTACGGCGCCGCGCGAGGGCGACGCGACTCTATATAGAGAGCGGATCGAGAGGGACGTAAGCAACAAGTTGCCTAGTGCCGATGCATGGCGCCCCGCGCAAGGCTCCCCAGGATTCGGAATATGTAACGCGGAAATTGTTGTTGGACGCAAACGGGCGTCGGCCGCCATCCTCCTACCCTTGCCACCGCCATGGGCTCGGCACATGCGGCGGGGTGAAAGACCATGAGCGAGCATCACTGGCCATGCCATCGCACCATCCGATGTAGATGCGCGTGAGCGGAAGCCGCATGCCGCGGCGATCTGCTCACGGATCATGTGCGGGGGACCGTGCCGCCCCGCCTGACAAACCGGCAATCAGATCTGCAGGAAGGATACTTCGATGACCATCACCCGGAGAGGACTTGGCGCGCTCGCGCTCGGCGTATTCGCGCTCGGCGTGACGGCAGCGTCGGCACATGCGGAGGATAAAGTCATCCGCATCGGCTACCAGAAGTACGGAAACGTCATTCTGCTCAAGAACAAGGGCACGCTGGAAGGCAGGCTGGCCGAGATTGGCTACAAGCCTGTGTGGTCCGAGTTTCCGTCAGGCCCGCCGTTGCTCGAGGCGTTGAATGCCGGCGCGATCGACTTCGGGCATGCAGGCGAAGCGCCGCCCATCTTCGCTCAGGCCGCCGCCGCTGAGTTCGTTTACGTCGCCCACGAGCCGCCCGCGCCGCGAGGCGAGGCGATCCTCGTGCCGAAGGACAGCCCGCTCAAGTCCGTCGCCGAGCTGAAGGGAAAGAAGATCGCCCTCAACAAGGGCTCGAATGTCCACTATCTGCTCGTCACGGCGCTTGAAAAAGCGGGCATCGCCTATTCCGACGTCGAGCTGGCCTTCCTGGCGCCGTCCGACGCCCGGGCGGCGTTCCAGAGCGGCCAGGTCGATGCATGGGTGATCTGGGACCCGTTCCAGGCCTCCGCGGAAGTCGGCATCGAGGCTAGGATACTCGCCGCCGGAACGGACCTCGTGTCGAACCATCAGTTCTATCTTGCGGGCAGGAACTACGCGGCCGGCAACGGCAAGGCGATCGAGGTCCTGCTTGCCGAGCTGGAGAAGGTGAACCAGTGGGTCAAGGCGGACCCGAAGGCTGCGGCCGAGGAGCTCGCGCCTCCCATCGGCATTCCGGCTGCCGTTCTCGAAAAGGCGCTGAGCCGCCAATCTTATGGCTTGAAGCCGCTCGACGAGACCGTCACCGCCGAGCAGCAGAAGATCGCCGATGTCTTCCATTCCCTGGGTCTTCTGCCCAAGGCCATTGTCGTGAAGGACGCCGTCTGGAGGGCCGGCTCATGAGCGAGGTGGCCGCCGGAAAAGCCAATATCCTGTGGTTCCTGCCGACGCACGGCGAAGGCCGCTACCTCGGCACGTCCATCGGCGCACGCGCGGCCGACTTCCATTACCTGAGGCAGGTGGCCCAGGCCGCCGACGCCCTGGGCTACTACGGCGTGCTGCTGCCGACCGGACGAAGCTGCGAGGATTCGTGGGTCGTCGCATCGGCGGTGGCGCCGTTCACCGAGCGCCTGAGATACCTAGTCGCCGCGCGGCCGGGCCTGACATCGGTCGCCGTCGCGGCGAGAATGGCCGCGACGCTGGACCGGATCACCAACGGGCGCCTGCTGATCAACGTCGTGACCGGCGGCGATCCGGTCGAGAACAAGGGCGACGGCCTGTTTCTCGGCCACAACGAACGCTACGAGGTGACGCAGGAGTTCCTCGACATCTTCAAGCGCCTGTTGGCCGGCGAGGCCGTCGACTATGCGGGGAAGCACATCACGGTCGAGGATGCTCGCGTCATCTTCCCGCCGGTACAGCCGGGCGGCCCGCCGCTCTATTTCGGCGGCTCCTCCCCGGCCGGCATCGAGGTCGCAGCGAGCACCGTCGACAAGTACCTGACCTGGGGCGAGCCCCCGGCCGATGTGGCAAAAAAGGTCGCCCATGTCCGCGCCGCGGCTGAGGCCAAGGGGCGCAAGCTGAGCTTCGGCATCCGCCTGCACGTCATCGTCCGCGAGACGAGCGAGGAGGCGTGGAGGGCGGCCGACAAGCTGATCTCCTACGTCACCGACGAGACCATCGAGGCGGCGCAGAAGATCTTCTCCCGCATGGATTCCGTGGGCCAAAAGCGCATGGTCGCGCTGCACGGCGGGCGCCGCGACAAGCTCGAGATCAGCCCAAACCTTTGGGCCGGCGTCGGTCTGGTGCGTGGCGGTGCCGGCACCGCGCTGGTCGGCGACCCCGAGACGGTCGCGGCCAGGATCAAGGAATACATCGACATCGGCATCGACACCTTCATCTTGTCCGGCTACCCGCATCTCGAGGAAGCCTACCGCTTTGCCGAGCTGGTATTTCCGCTCCTCCCGCTCGCGCATGCGACGCAGGCACACGCCGGCAGCGTCAACACCGGGCCGTTCGGCGAGACGATCGCCAACGATTTCCGCCCCGATCTCCAGAAGCAGGCGTCCCAGTCATGAGCCGGGCACGGCTGGCGGACCGCGCACAGGGTTTCGTTCCATGGGCGCTGCCGATCGGCCTCGTGGTCGTGTGGGAGATCGCCTCGCAGGCCGGCCTGATCTCCGGTCGCGTGCTGCCGGCGCCGTCCGCGGTCGTCGCCGCGGGTTGGAAGCTCGCCGTCACCGGCGAGCTGTGGGTGAACATGGGCGTCTCCGCGCTGAGGGCGGCGGTCGGCCTTGCCATCGGCGGCACGTTCGGCTTCGTCCTGGGCCTCACCAACGGCTTGTCAAAGAAGTTCGAGCGTACGACAGATACGCTGCTGCAGATGATCCGCAACGTCCCGCACCTCGCGCTGATCCCGCTCGTCATCCTGTGGTTCGGCATCGACGAGGCGGCGAAGGTCTTACTGGTCGTGCTCGGCGTCTTCTTCCCGATCTACATCAACACGCTGCACGGCATCCGCACCGTGGACCCGCAGCTCATTGAGATGGGCCGCACCTACGGTATGACGCGCTTCGAGCTCTTCTGGCGCGTGATCCTGCCCGGCGCCCTGCCGTCGATCTTCGTCGGCCTGCGCTACGCGCTCGGCTTCATGTGGCTGACCCTGATCGTCGCCGAGACCATCGCCGCCACCTCGGGCATCGGCTACATGGCCATGCAGGCGCGCGAGTTCCTGCTCGTCGACGTCGTCGTCTTGAGCATCCTGATCTACGCCCTGCTCGGCAAGCTCGCCGACAGCACGGCCCGGCTCCTCGAGCGGCTGTGCCTGTCCTGGCATCCCGCCTTCCAGTCGAAGTGATCCGAACGAGGCCCCCATGACCGCCGGCGCCCTCTCGCTTGGACGATCCGCCCCCGAATACTGGAGCGAGGCCCGGAATGCCGCGCCGGATGACTCGGCCGGGCTGAGCGTGACGGTGCGCAATTTGCGGAAATCATTCGGCCGAAACCAGGTGCTCAAGGGTTTGGACCTCTTCATCCCGGCCGGCCAGTTCGTCTCCATCGTCGGCAAGAGCGGTTGCGGCAAGAGCACGCTGCTGCGCCTGCTCGTGGGCCTCGATCGGCCGACCGGCGGCGAGTTCTGGTTCGGCGCCGCGCAGGAGGAGGGGCACGGCAAGGGCGCTGTGCGGGTGATGTTCCAGGAGCCGCGGCTGCTGCCGTGGGCGCGCGTGCTGTCGAACGTCGAGGTCGGCCTCGGCCGCGCGAGGAGCGAGCCCGACGCCCGCGAGCGTGCGCTCGCCACGTTGAACCACGTCGGCTTGGCGGACCGTCGCAACGACTGGCCTTCGGTGCTCTCAGGCGGCCAGCGCCAGCGTGTCGCGCTCGCGCGCGCCCTCGTCTCGCATCCCCGCGTGCTGGCCTTCGACGAGCCCCTTGGCGCGCTCGACGCGCTGACCCGCATCTCCATGCAGAACCTGCTGGAGCGGGTCTGGCGTGAGCAGGGCTTCACCGCGCTCATGGTGACGCACGACGTGGCCGAGGCCGTGATGCTCGGCGACCGAGTCCTCCTGATCGAGGATGGCGTCATCACCCTGGACCTCCGGGTGGACATCCCGCGGCCGAGGCGGCGGGGATCGGCGGAGATCGCGGCACTCGAGGGACGCATCCTCGACGCGCTCTTCAAGGACGCCGAGGCCGGCGAGGACGCGTGAGCGCAATGACGGAGCGGACGATGGACAGGCCGGCTTCACGTGCCGGGGTGGACGCGGCCGCGTTCCGAAGTGCCATGCGCCAGCTCGCCGGCGGAATCAGCGCCATAACCGTCGGCCAGGACGACGACCGCACCGGGCTGACCGTCACATCCGTCTCCTCGCTGTCCGCCGATCCGCCGTCCCTGGTTTTCTGCATCAATCGCTCCTCGTCGAGCTGGCCGGTGCTCGTCCGCCGCCGGACGTTCGCCGTCAACGTGCTTTCGCCGGCCCAGATCGGCGTGGCGGAACGGTTCAGCGGACGGGGCGGCGCCAAGGGCGCGGCGCGCTACGAAGGCGTCCGCTGGTCCAGGCTGGTGACCGGCACGCCCGTGCTGCGCGATGCGCTCGCCGTCCTCGATTGCGAGGTCGAGGAGCTCGTGGAGCGTTTCGGCAGCGCCGTCGTGATCGGCCGCGTCGTGGCGGCCGAGGTACGGGTCGAAGCCGCCGAGCCCGAGGCGCTCGCGTACTGGCGCGGCACGTACGGAATCCTCCGTCTCTAGACCGGCTCCGTCGGGAGACCTGAATCGCGACGCGCTGACCGAAGCAGCGCGATGCGAGGAGCTTTGGGGCGTCCAAACAACGATTTGGCCCCGGATTCTTGTCGCTTACGTGCAACAGCGGACTGCCAAACGCGTGTCACATACGCCGACGTCCGCACACCCGATCGCGCACCGGTCTGCCGCATAAAGAACGATTGGCGATTTGCGTAGAACGAAAACTCGGGTTTGCGTGCACGATATTCGATCATCGGGCAGCATCTCGGAATTTACAGTGCGCACCTGCGCCTAAACCGTGATTTTTGAAATTTAGAAATTACAATTATCGCTTTTGTTTTGAATATCGCATTTCGCAATAAGCATAGAACGAGATGGCTTTCTATTAAGTGCAGGTATTTTCATTTCTCCTCCAAACACGCTTGCGTTTCATTGCACGTGATCGGGGCCGGAAACGGCAGGGAAAAGCCGCAGACACCGCACGCTTTCCAGGCTTGGACGTGAGCGCTGCCGAGGCGACTCAGGTTCCGCCGGCCGACCGAACGTTAGAATTCGTGGAGGTAGATATGATCGGGGGCACTAACAAGAGAGCCGGACTTGCGCTGGGGGTCATCGCGGGTTTGGCATTCGGAGGCGCGACGTCCGCTTCCGCCGCGGATCTGGGTGGCGGCGGGTTCGCGGATCTTGAGGAACGCATCGCGGAACTCGAGGCAACGACGGCCCGCAAGGGCAACCGCAAGGTCTCACTGACGATCTCTGGTTATGTGAACGAGCAGATCCAGTGGTGGGATGATGGCGGCGAGAGCAACGTTTACCAGGGAACGAACGAGAGCGATCAGACCCGCTTCCGCTTCCTCGGCAAGGCGAAGATCAACGCTGACTGGTCGGCCGGCTACCTGATCGAGTTCGGCGTATGGGGCGAGCGCCAGGGACAGTTCAGCGCCAACAATGATGACACGAGTGCTCAGAACAGCATTTCTCTTCGTCACAGCGCCTGGTACCTGGAGAGCGCAACCTTCGGCAAGCTGACGGTCGGCCAGACCTCTGCGCCGAACGACGGCATCACCGAGTTGACGCTGGCGAAGACGATCACGGTGTCGAAGCCGATCCAGATCTTCACGCCGAACTCCGGCTTTGCGATCCGCCGCAACGGGTCGATTGCGGGCAACCTGACCTGGGGCAACTTGTCTCCGGTGGGGCCTGGTGAAGGCGACCGCTTCAATATCGTGCGTTACGATACGCCCGTGTTTGCTGGCTTCACGGCGTCCGCGGCCTGGGGTGAGGACGACCTCTGGAGCCTCGCGCTGCGCTATGCAGGCGAGTTCGGCGGCTTCAAGCTGGCGGGCGGCATCGGTTACGGCGAGTACTCGGACACCTCGCGTTCGCTCGGCCATACTGCCGGCTTCGGCGGCCAGGGTGATGAGCTCGGCCTGTCGGTCAGCGCTCTGCACGTAGCCACCGGCCTGTTCGCGACGTTCGCTTACGGTGAGGCCGAGCGCTTCAACGGCGAGGAATACGAGAACTGGCACATCCAGGCCGGTATCCAGCGCAAGTGGGTGCCGCTCGGCGCGACGACGCTGTACGGCGAGTACTACGAGGGTGACTTCGGCCGCGCCATCAGCGGCTCGATCTCGGGTCCTGGCGGCGGCGCCGTCCTTGGTTCCGACGTGACGGTATGGGGCCTGTCCGCGGTTCAGTCGATCGACGCGGCCGCTCTCGACCTGTACGTCAGCTATCGCAACTACGAGGCTGACCTCTTCACGGCAGCTTCTCCGGGTGGCGTCTCTGGTGTCGACGAGTTCCAGACCGTCTTCGCCGGCGCCAAGATCAGCTTCTGAGCCGAGGCTGGTAACGATCTCCTGTTGGACTACTCCGGCCAACCAATTGTGAAGGCAGGGCGCCAACGTCAAAGTCTGACCTGAGACCTTCTCCCGAAGATCAGTGATGAAAGGAAACCGCGCTCCCCAAAGGGCGCGGTTTCTTTCTTGTCGGCCCCGGCAAGTGTGCGCTTGAATGCGCAAATCAGAAATATGCAAATCACAAATCACGTCGAAACCATAAAGGTTCGGGCACATATGATGCTGTGCCGGCCGATATAACGGATGATTGGTGGGCGGTCAGTCGCGCGTCGGATCGCAGCGAAAACGTCAGACAACAAACCTGAAGGAGCCACCGTATCTATAATTCCGGAATTTACAAATCGCGTATAGAAAGCATTGCATTGGACAAATGATTATTTTTGCGGCGACTAGGGCGCTGTTATGAATCGATTGCGAGGCCCCTGATGGCCTCGACGAGATTCAGGAATGCACTGCCGGGGCCCCGGCGGTCATAAAGAACGCCGGCGGTGACACCCAACCCACTGCCCGGCGTTTCTTTATTGGGAAGCCCGTCGCGGCGATCGCCAAGTTGGTCTCCGCTAGGCCGGTCGGTGCCCCGCCCGGCCCTACCGGCCAGGCAGCAGCCGCAACGTCGCGAGCACGCCGGCAAAACTGGCGAAGAGAAAGATCCAGCCGGAGGCCGCCCCGGCGATGGTGCCGGAAAGCAGCGTACCGACGGTGCATCCGATTGCCGTCATGGCGCCCCAGCCCAGCAGAACCCCGCCGGCGATACCGCGCACGGCTTGGTCGAGCGTCGGCCTCGAGGGCGTGAACTGTCCTGCGAGAAGCGCGGCGGCAAAGCTCGCGAGCACCAGTCCGATGACGAACGCGCCGTTGGGGGAAAGCCCGGAGACGAGCGCCGTGCGGCAGCCCGCGAAGCCGTCGAGCCCATGCAGCGTCTCGGGAAGCAGGCCGCCTTGCGCGAGCAGCGTGCGCGAGGTGCTTCCGAGTGCGGCCGTGACGCCGAGTGGCTGCACCTGGAAATAGGCGACAGCCGCGAGTACGCCGACCGCCGCGCCACCGACGGTCGCCGGCCAGCGATCAACCAGGATCCGGCGCAGGGCATGGCGCAACGGCGTCGGCTCCACCGGCGCCGCCTGCTCCTGTTCCGGAGGCGCCTTGGCGAGATAGGCGAGTAGGGCGGCAAGCCCCGCCAGCGCCGCGAGCTGCAGAGCCAGCCATCCGGCGTATCCGAGATGCGCTGGCAGCCACACTACGGGCGCCGTGGCGATCGACCAGATGTAGAGCGTGTTCCAGGTGAGGAAGCCGAGGCCGAAGCCGGCAAGCGTTCCGATGAGCGCGAACGGGGCCGTGGGCGAGCCTTCGCCGAGCCGGTAGAGATGGCCGGAGATGCACGAGCCCGAGACCGCCATGCCGATCCCGAACGCGAACGCGGCGATGACGAGCACGGGACCGGCGGGGCCGACATGCGCGTCGGGCGGCAGCCGCCCGCTTGCGGGGTCGGGAAGCCATGCCGTCAGGATCACGTGATAGCCGAGCGTGCCGACGGCGAGCGCGAGCAGAATGGCCGCCACGCCCCGCGCGTCGCCCTGGGTGAGGAAATCGCGCGTATGGCACAGGAAGCAGAAGCGCGATCTCTGCAACACGATGCCGAACAGGGCACCCAGCACGAGCGATTTTCCGATTTTGCCGCCGTCGAGCGTCAGCGCGGTGATTGCGAGCCCGGCAAGGATGGCGAGCGCGAGGGGAATCCCGATCGATCGGGGCATGCGAGGGCTCCACACAAAAGAAAATGCACCAGCGGCACGTGTGTGCCGCTGGTGCTTGTTTGTAGAAGACTGGGCCTTACTTGCCGAGCCAGACGGTTCCGGCGTTGTTGGCGACTGGCACGCCGACCGAGTTGCCGTACTCGGTCCACGAGCCGTCGTAGTTCTTGACGTCGTAGCCGAGGATCTGCGTCAGCAGGTACCAGGTGTGGCTCGAGCGCTCGCCGATGCGGCAGTAGGTGATGATCGGCTTCGAACCGTCGACGCCCACCTCCGCGTACAGCTTCTTGAGATCTTCAGCAGACTTGAAGGTGCCGTCCTCGGTGTTGACGGCCTTGCTCCAGGTCACGTTGACGGCGCCCGGAACGTGGCCGGCGCGGACCGAGAGCTCCTTCGAGCCCTCGGGCGCGAAGATCTTGCCGTTATATTCGTCGGCCGAGCGGATATCGATCACGTGGATGTCCGACTTGCCCTCGGCGAAGGCGACAACGTCGGCAAGACGTGCACGAAGCTCAGGCTTGCCCTCCGGCAGCTTGAAATCTGTAGCCTTGACTTCCTCGGTCTTGGTCGAGAGCGGAAGCTGCTTCAGCTCCCAGATCTTGCGGCCGCCGTCCAGCAGGCGCACCTGCTCGCCGAGCCCGTGCACGTGGAACAGCCAGGCGCCCCAGGCGGCGAACCAGTTGTTGTTGTCGCCGTAGAGCACGATGGTCGTGTCCTTGTCGATGCCGGCCTTCTGCACGAGCTTCTCGAAATCCTCGCGCCCGGCGATGTCGCGCGAGACCTTGTTGACGAGGTCCGTATGCCAGCTAACGTTCACGGCACCGGGAATATGGCCGCGCTCGTAGACGCCGGGATCGACACTGACCTCGATGATCCGGACCTTGGGGTTGTCGAGGTTCTTCTGGACCCACTCGTAGGTGACGAGCGGCTCCTTGTGGGGAGCGGCGAAAGCCGTCGCTGAGAATGTAGCAACCGCGAGCGAAACCGCAGCGGTGATCAGTCGTCCAGTGAACATGGGCAACGTTCTCCTAAGTTGGGGGCACATCAAGCGAAAGCCTCAGGGCCGAACAACCGAGGTCCGCAGCGCGGCGACAGTAGGGACGCATTGATCAAAATGGAAATAAGAAGAACGGCTTTTGATTGCACCGGATGTTCTATTGCAAAGCCCTGACTTACATCGGGAAATATCCGTCCGGACAGCGTCCGGCCGCGCAGCAACTAATTGCTTTTGCGGCACCGCTCTCGGTGCGAGTCTTCACGCGTCGGACGTGAACGGAAGAGCTTCTGCCCATGCGTGTTGTCGACGTCGAGATTGCCGGGGACGGGCATGCGCTCGTCGTCGTCGCAAGCGATGGGCGGCGCAGCGTACTGGGCGCGGCGTTGCTCTGGGCTGAATGCCCGTCGGCGCAGGGACGCGTGCGCCGCGCGCGTGGACAGCACAGGTGGCCGCCCGACCCTCTCGTCATCTCGTCCGTGCGTGTGATCGGCACCTACGGCGTGAACATCGCGTTCTCGGACGGGCACGACCGCGGCATCTACCCGTGGAGCTATCTGGCAGCGCTCGCCGAGCGGCCTCAGCTCGAGGATTTCCTGAACGATTGACGCGACGAAGAGGAGAAGGAATGCCGCTTGCGACGACCTACACCGTCGTTCCCGTTGAGGTCGACGAGCAGAAGTGCATCGCCGACAAGGGATGCACCGTCTGCATCGACGTGTGCCCGCTCGACGTCCTGCGGCTGAACGAGCTGACCGGCAAGGCGTACATGGCCTACGACGAGTGCTGGTACTGCATGCCGTGCCAGACCGACTGCCCGACGGGCGCGGTCACCGTGAACATTCCCTACCTGCTGAAATAGGGGCGCACAGGCGGCGCGCTCAGCTCGAGGCGTAGGCGTCGCGCAGCGCGCGCGCATTGTGGATGACGATCGCCTCCGGCCGCACCGACACCAGGCCATCGCGCTCGAATCGGGCGAGCGTCGCCGTCACCCACTGGCGCGTCGATCCGATGATGGCGGCGAGCTGCTCGTGGGTCACGTGCCGGGGCACCTCGCGCTCCTGCCCCGGTCCCGTGGACGTGCTGCGCTCGGCGAGCGCGAGCAGGAGCTCTGCCAGGCGCTCCCGCGCCGGCTTCGTGCCGAGGATCTGCGCCAGCGAGGAGTAGCAGCGACCCTTCACGATGAGCGCATCGATCAGCCCCATGGCTAGCGCAGGACTCTGCAGCGCAAGTCCGCGCAGGACATGGCCTGGAATCCAGGACAGCACGCACGCGCTCGCGGCCTCCGCCGACCATACGTGAGTCCCGCGCCCGAACAGCTCGGGGCCGCCGACGAAATGCCCCTCCGTCCAGTAGGCGAGCGTGATCTCCTTGCCGGTGGGGGCGGCGTAGAACGTCCGTACAGTGCCCTTTTCGATCACGAAGATGCCGGCATGCGGCCGCCCTTGCTCGAAGACCCGCGTTCGCGCGCTGAGCCGAAGGGTCGTGGAGTTCCGCCTGATGATCTGCCGCACGCTCGCGGGAAGCGTCTCCATGAGCGGTGAGTTCTCATCGGGCACGTCGTGCTCGTCGATGAGGAACAGCGCATGCCCCTCGGGGCTTGGTGTGGGTGCAACCGAGCTGTGCTGCATGAGGCCCTCTGCTGTTGCGTGCGTGCTTCATTAGAGGCTGCGGCAGAGCGAAACCCTAAGAAGAATATCTTCTTTGCATTTGATCAGAATGCTCTCTGTGGAAGCTCGTGCGCGTGCTCCCGCCGTCGAGGCCTCGGGACAGCACCGGGAGCGACACTTTGGCTCACTGCGACGAGGTCGGAACGACGCAACGGCAGATGTTACGAGCGCCAGCGAAATACCTCATAAGCAAAGAACTTCTTGTTGGTTGTCGTTATGGCAAATCACGCTCAACGTTTGCGATCTCACCACGCAGTCAAGGCACGTCGATGAACCTCCAGCAGCTTCGGATTATCCGTGAAACGGTTCGCGCGAAATTCAACGTTACAGAGGCTGCAAACGCCATCTATGCCTCGCAATCGGGGCTCAGCAAGCAGATCCGGGATCTCGAGGAGGAGCTCGGCGTCGCGATCTTTCACAGGCGCGGCAAGCGTCTGCTGGGGCTGACCGAGCTCGGCGAGGAGGTGGTCCGCATCGCCGATCGCGTGCTCCTCGAGGCGGACAACATCAAGCAGGCGGCCACCCAGTTCGCAGGCGCCAACCGCGGATTGCTCGAGATCGCGACCACGCACACCCAGGCGCGCTACGCGCTGCCCGAGGTCATCGTGAAGTTCAAGGCCCAGTACCCGGGCGTGCGGCTGGTGCTGCACCAGGAGAGCCCGCGCGACATCGGACGGCTGCTGCTGTCCGGATCGGCGGACCTCGCCATCGCCACCGATGCGTTCGGCGACGCGCGCAACCTCGTCTCGTTCCCGTTCTACTCCTGGCAGCACATCGTCATCGCGCCCGCCGGCCATCCCTTGGAGGGCAAGGAGAACGTCACCCTCGAGGAGATCGCGGACTATCCGATCATCACCTACGACACCGGCGTCACCGGCCGCCCGCGCATCGACGAGGCGTTCGATGCGCAGAACCTCAGTCCGGCGATCACGATGACGGCGCTCGATGCCGACGTGATCAAGGCCTATGTCGCGCTCGGGCTGGGCATCGGCATCATCGCGCCCATGGCGTTCGACGCCAAGCGCGAGCCGGAGTTGCGTCAGATCGACTGCCGCGACGCCTTTGGGCAGAGTACGACCAGCATCGCCTTGCGGCGGGGTCGGCTGCATCGGGGCTTCGTCTACCGCTTCATCGAGCTCTGCTCGCCGGCGCTGACCGAGAAGGTCGTGCGCGAGGCCGACGCGTCCGCCGATGGCGACGACGACTGACGCTGGTCCGCACGCTTCGATGTCTTGGTTATTTGCTTAGCGTTTCTTCGTATTGGAACCCTGCGCATCCCGCTCTCCATACTGGCCTCGTGGGTCCTAGACCATGATCGCTTCGGACCCTATCAGTCCGAAGCGTGAATCATCGGTCTCATCAAAAGGTTTGAGCGCGATCTATCAAAGCTGATCGCGCTCGAACGACCCGAAAGAGCATGAAGGACAGCATGATGCGATATCTGAACCGTCTCCTATCTCTTTCCGCCGTGCTCGGCCTTGCGCTGATGACGGCTGCGCCCGGGCAAGCCGATGAGAAGACCGTGCGCATCGGCCTCCAGAAATCGTCGTCCCTGGCGACGATTCTGAGAACCAACGGTGAGCTCGAGAAACGCTTCGCCACGCTCGGCTACAAGGTGACCTGGAAGGAGTTCACGAGCGGCCTGCCGCTGCTCGAGGCTCTGAACGTCGGCGCCATCGAGCTTTCGGCCGACGTCGCAGACACGGTGCCGATCTTCGCCCAGGCCGCGGGCGCCAAGCTCACCTATGTCGCGCAGGAAGCACCGTCCCCGACCGCACAGGCGATCCTCGTTCCCCCCGATTCGCCGCTCAAGAGTGTCGCCGACCTCAAGGGCAAGAAGATCGCATTCACCAAGGCTGCGGGCGTGCACTTCCTCCTCATCTCCGCCTTGAGCAAGGAGGGCCTCAAGTTCAGCGACATCGAGCCCGCCTACCTGACGCCGGCCGACGGCCGCGCGGCCTTCGAAAAGCGCGCCGTGGATGCCTGGGTGGTCTGGGATCCCTTCGTTGCCGCCGCGCAGAAGCAGGCCGACGCCCGCATCCTGTCCGACGGATCGGGCGGTATCGCGAGCTACCAGCGCTACTACCTGGCGTCCACGCCCTTCGCCACGAGCGAGCCGAAGCTGATCGAAGCCTACTTCGCGCTGCTGCAGGAGACCGGCAAGTGGGTGAAGGCGAACCCCGCCGAGGCCGCCAAGATCCTGGGTCCGGCTTGGGGTCTCGAGACGGATATCGTCGAGAAGGCCAACGAGCGCCGCAGCTATCAGGTCCGCGTCGTGAAGCCCGAGGATCTGACCGAGCAGCAGCGCATCGCCGACGTGTTCTTCGCCGAGAAGGTGCTGCCGAAGGAGATCAAGGCCACGGAGGCGGAGATCTGGTCGC